>JANTGY010000433.1 GCA_024762695.1 Anaerolineae bacterium | reverse complement strand
GGTCTACGAACAACTTGTCATTGGTTCACCAAAACCGGGGCCTGGGAGGCCCCTCTATGCCGCCGGTGAAATTGACTGACAACTTGTTCGCGCACCCGGGGGAGAGGGTTATCTTGACATCGGTTGAAGTTGTGTTTATAATCATATTGATGGTTGTCAATATGATTACGAGTTTAGCATGGACAGCGTAACTTTTACGAAAGCGATGGCCGACGCAACCCGGCAAAAAATAATGAATATTCTTTGCTGCCAGTGGCGGTGCGTCAATGATGTGGTTGAGAAACTTGGCGGCGTTTCGCAGCCGACGGTCTCTCATCATCTGGCGATTTTGCGCGAGGCTGGTTTGGTGCATACGCGCCGCGAGGGAAAGCAAATTTTCTACTCGCTTAACCAGGATGCGGTGGCCGTCTGCTGCGGTATGTTGATGCAAAATTTTGCGCCGGAGAAATTAGTAATTAGCGATTAGAGACGCATTGAGCGCCCCTTTTTTTACAAGAATAGATAGATAAACTTCAATATGAGGTGAATAAATGATAACTTTGACCCCCGATAGGATTCATGAAGAAGTAAAGGCGAGGTACGGCCGTATTGCCGAGGAGTTCCAGGTAGAGGCGTCCGGTTCTTGCTGCGCGGATGCTGTAGACAATTCCTGCTGCGGCGAGGATAACGATCAGGCGGTTGAGCTTTTTGCCAACTTGTACACTGCCGACACTGAATGGCTGCCCGATGAAGTGACGGGTATGGCCTTAGGCTGCGGCGACCCCATTACGCTGGCGAATCTGGACGAAGGGCTGACCGTTCTCGACCTCGGTTCCGGCGGCGGGATTGATTGTTTTATGGCCGCGCGGCAGGTTGGACCAAACGGCCGTGTCATCGGCGTGGACATGACCCCTTCGATGATTGAAAAAGCGAATCGCAACAAGGAGAAAGTGGGGCTGGATAATGTGGAGTTCCGTCTGGGCCAAATCGAGGACATGCCGGTGGAATCGGATTCGGTGGATGTGATTCTTTCTAATTGTGTGATTAACCTGGCGCCGGACAAAGCGGCCGTTTTCCGCGACTCGTTCCGGGTTCTCAAACCGGGCGGGCGATTGGCCGTTTCTGATATCGTCACCCAGGGCCATTTCTCGCCAGAAGACAAAGCTGACATGGCCTCCTGGACAGGCTGTATTGCCGGCGCAGATGATGTAGGCGACTACGTTGCCGCCATCAGAAACGCTGGCTTCACCGAGATTTCGGTGCGGGACAAGAAAGCGCCAGATGTGGAACTGGCTGATTCGTTAAGTTTGAACGACGAAGTGCGGGTTTTTAGCGCGCGGGTAACGGCCGTTAAACCCAAAGGCGCATTATGAACTTCGACCAAGTCATAAATCGTAGTGAATACCCCTCTTTTAAATGGCACGGGCAAGCGCTGCAAGAACATTTCGGTAATGCCAACGCGCTGCCCTTCTGGGTGGCCGATATGGACTTTCCTGCGCCTCCGGCGGCGTTAGAAAGTCTGCGACGGCGCGTTGAACATGGCATTTTTGGCTACGAATATAAAACGGACAGCTATTTTGATGCGCTCTTGGGCTGGTATGCCCGGCGACATCAATGGTCAATTGACCAAACCCACATCGAATCGTGTCCCAGCGTCCTAAATGCCGTCTCGATTTTGATTAACCAGCATTCAGAAAAAGGGGATGGCGTCATCACGCAAACCCCGGTCTTTTTTGAGTTTCGGCAGGTGATCAGGAGTAACGGCCGTCGCATTATTAAGAATCCCCTGTTGTTTGAGAACGGCCGGTATCAAATAGATTTTGCCGATTTGGAGGCCAAAGCCGCCAAACCCAAGAACAAACTCCTCATCCTTTGTAACCCCCACAATCCCATTGGGCGGGTCTGGACGCGGGAAGAATTAACGCGCATCGGCGACATCTGCCAACGGCATAACGTTCTCATCATTGCCGACGAAATTCACGGCGACATCGCTTACCCGCCCCATCGCTACACGCCGCTGGCTTCCATCTCCGACGAACTGGCGCAGATTACGTTTACCTGCCTCTCTCCAGCCAAAACCTTCAACATCGCCGGGATGGTAGATGCGATAACGGTTATCCCCAATGAAACTTATCGCGCCCAATTCCATGACTTCGCCCACCGCTACCAGATTAACAAAATCAACGTATTTGCCTCAGCGGCGATTGAGGCTGCCTACAGTCAAGGCGCGCCCTGGCTGGACGCATTGTTAGCTTATTTGCAAACAAATGTTGACTTTATACGCGGCTATCTCCAAAAAAATATCCCCCAAGTCAGCCTGGTTGAGCCGGAAGGAACCTACCTGGTTTGGCTGAATTTTACCGGGTTGGGGTTGGATGCGAAGGCGTTGGAGAAATTCCTGTCCCAAAAAGCGGGCATCGCCCTCAATCCTGGCTATTGGTTTGGCCGGGAAGGGGCCGGATTTGCTCGGATGAACATCGCCTGTCCGCAATCCATTTTGCACGAAGCGCTGTCTCGACTTGCGCGCGCAGCTAAAGAGATTGCAAAATAAAAAGGGCGGGACAAGTTTTTAGCTTGTCCCGCCCTCAATTTTTACGTTTTACGCTTTACGATTTAGAAGGGAATTTCATCCTCTTCCTGTGCCGCTGCGCCAGCGCCTTCTCCACCGGAGGGAGCATAGTCGCCGCCTTCATCGCGGCCGCTAAGGAAGCGCACGCTGTCGGCGCGAATTTCGAAAGACGAGCGCACAGTCCCATCTTGCCCTGTCCATAAACGTGGCGCGCCCGTATTGCGGTCGGGGGTAAGCGTCCCTTCGACCAACACCTTCCGACCCTTGCTCAGATATTCATTGGCTGTTTCCGCTTGCCGCCCCCAAACGCTGATGCGGAACCAGGTTGTCTCGTCAACTGGTTGACCTGTTGCTCGATCAGTCCACCGACGATTAGTGGCAACGCTGAAGCTGGTTACGGCCGTGCCGTCTGGCATGTACCGCATTTCTGGATCGCGTCCTAAATTGCCTACAACGATAATTTTTTGATACATAGCTCACTCCTTATTTGATGACCGCCTTAATGGCA
>JANTGY010000432.1 GCA_024762695.1 Anaerolineae bacterium | reverse complement strand
GATTTTGTCAGTCTGCACGTCCCCTTCAAGGCGGAGACGAATGCCTTCATCGGCCCCAAAAATCTGGGCAAGATGAAAAAGACGGCCTGCCTCATCAACACCGGCCACACTGATTTGCTTAATGAAGCTGCTTTGTTGGACGCTTTGGAAAACGGCCGTATCGCCGGGGCCGCCCTTTCTACATTACCGGCCGAAGTCAGTGGGGACACGGCCGTTGCCGATCAGGTGCGCCGCCATCCGCGCGTCATCGTCTCGCCCCACGTCACCACCATTCTGGGCCAGCAGCAAAAAGACATTGCCATCACTGTCGCCAAACAGATCGCCGAAATCTTGCGAAGCAAACAGGCCAACGAAACGCTGGCCCTGGAATTGGTTCCGACTGAGCAAGTGCTGCCGCACGAACAAATTGACGATAAACGGGTCGCCCGCCTGATGAGCCGCCTGGAAGAAGACGGCCGTCTTGTCAATCCGCCCGTCACCACATTTTGGAACGGCCAATACATCGTTCTTGATGGCGCCACCCGCTCGACGGCCTTCAAACGGCTGGGCTACGAATACCTCATCGTCCAGGTGGCCCAACCGGAACGAGAAGGCTTTGAATTGCACACCTGGTACCATGCCATTTCCAGCCCGCAGCCTTTTGCCGATTTGTACGCGCAGCTCAAAACAATTGAAGGGTTAATTCTCACCCCGCTGCCCGACAATCGGGTGCGGGCGGCATTCCGACAAAAAGATGCGCTGTGCTATTTTCTGGATCGGGATGGTCAAGCGACTCTAGCCGAGGTCGCCAGCGGCGCCGACCGGCTGGCGGTGATGAACGAACTGGTCAGCCGCTACACCGCATGGGGCAGCGTGGAACGCACGCTCATTACCGATTTACCGCGACTATTGGGCCAATTTCCAGAGATGACGGCCGTCGCCATCTTCCCCCAATTTGAACCGGAAACCGTGTTCGAGGTCGCCAGCCGCGGCGAATTATTGCCCGCCGGTCTAACCCGCTTCGTCATTCCCGGCCGTATTTTACGTTTGAACGCCGACTTGGAACGGTTGAAAAAGGAGGAATCGCTGCCCGCCAAACGCGGCTGGTTCAACCAATTTTTGGAAGAAAAATTGGCCCGCAGCCGGATGCGCTATTATCAAGAGCCGGTCATTTTGTTGGATGAGTAGATGCCTTGCGGCGAGAAAAACTCAAACCGACCACCCCCATAGCCGCCAAAACTGGCCCCAAAGCGACCCAGGCGGCCGTCACCCGCACCCAACGTCCCGACCAGGCGGCCGGCCACAGGCTGGTCAGCAGTAAAAGCGAGAGGATGACGGCGATGACGGAGGCGGTGAGCCAATGACGTTTGGGAACGGCCGTTTCCCCCCACAAACGCTCTGCCGCCACCGTCAAACTCAGTGTTACAAACCCCAACAGCAGCCAATGCAAATATGAAACCCGCAACTGTGCGATGGTCGCCCATTGGGTGACGGCTGGAATCGTGACTGCCAATGTCGCCAATGCTTTTAAGCCCAAAAAGAAAAGGGGAACGCCCCAGCCGGACGGCCGTGCCGACCACAACGCGATGAGATTACCGCCTAATCCCAGCGCAACCAAAACGCCGCCAGCCGCGCCAATCAGCCAAATGGGTAAAGGCATCATATTGAAAGGAACGCTGAGCAAGAAGAGGACGGGCAAACCCATGATAAGCCAGCTTTCGCCGCGCACAGCCCATGGATGTTTGGCGGCCTGCGGGTTGGCGGCGTAGGCCAATCCCAAAACGGCTAAAACAAACCAACCATCAGAAAAGGTGTCCAGGAACAGATGGGTTGCGGCCACGCTCCAAAAAGGGTCTTGGATGCCTAACCTGGAAATGACGGCCACACTCCAGGCGCCCATGGAGGCCAATATCATGAATCCCAGCGCGGCGTCCCACAGGTGTAACGGCCGTTCTCTTTCCACACCTCTCGTCGCCCGCCAATACAGCCAGATAAACCAGTACCAGGCAACAATGTTCAAACTGGCGGCAATCACGGCCACCGGCAAGCGAACCGAGCCAAACGTCGCTAAACTGTAGCCGTAAGGCAAGAAGGCGGCGTAAGCCAGCAGGGAGAGCAGCAAAGTGGCGATGATGTTGGCGCGGAATTGGGCTAGTTGGCGGGGGGTAAACGGCCGTCCTGTCAATCGCGGCAGCCAGCCAACAATCAAGGCCATCAACGCTGGTGTTACCCAACCAAAATACATCAAATGGGAGTGGGCGTGGCGGATATTGGTAAATTGCAGCCCCCAGGGAAACCCATACAAAAGGCCAAACCGCATCCAGGCTCCCGTCGCGCCAGCCACAATAAAAACAGCTAAAGCGGCCAGCCATAATCGGTAAGTTTTAAGTTGTTTCATCGTTTGCGTTTTAAACCTTCTCCGTTTTCTCCCTCTCCCTAACACTCTCCCCCAGGGAGAGGGAACAGCCTCCTCCCCCTCTGGGAGAGGATTGAGGTGGGGGATTATTCAGGTACAGGTTGGCCCCATTGCATTGCCGACAATGTGTTGCCCAGAAACAGAAGCAGGACAATCACATTCAACAGGCCGCCCCAGGCACGGCCGGGCGACCACAGGGCCAAATCGCCCACCAGCCGCAAGATAAGCGAAGCGTGCAGCAGCAGCAAATGGCCGTAAAAGCGCGGCTTGTAGCTCAACGGCAGGCTCAATATGGCCGGAAAAATGATGGGGGCATGGCCGAAAATCATGGCAAAGGTGAAGCCGAGGAAGACGGCGTGCAGGATGGCGTCGTAGTACAAACCGGATGAGACGCCGCCATAAATGATGGCTAATCCACCAGCGACGACCAGCCACGCATAGCCGGAGAGCATACTGATGGCGATGAAACGGGTGACGCCGGTTTTGTTTTTGGTGTGGCGGGCGATGTCGTAGCGCAGCAGCCATCCGGCGACGCCTAACATGCCCAATCCCGCGATGCGCACGCCCGCATCATAATTGAAGCTGGCGATGATGAGACCTAAAAGAAGGAGGAGGGAAACGGCCGTAAACATCCCCTCTTGTTTCTTTGTAAACCGCAGCATCCGG
>JANTGY010000431.1 GCA_024762695.1 Anaerolineae bacterium | reverse complement strand
CAGCAGCAGCGGGTGGCCCTGGCGCGGGCGTTGGTGATGGAGCCAAAGGTGCTGTTAATGGACGAGCCGCTTTCCAATTTGGACGCCAAACTGCGCGAGCAAATGCGCTACGAAATCCGCCGCATTCAGCAGCAAATCGGCATTACCAGCGTTTACGTCACCCACGATCAGGTGGAAGCGATGACGATGTCGGACCGGATTGTGGTGATGAATGAGGGGCGGATTGAGCAGGTTGGCCCGCCGCAGGAGATTTACCGCCGTCCGCGCAACCGCTTTGTGGCTGATTTTATCGGCAAGGCGAATTTTGTGAAGGGGAAGGTGGAAGGGGTGGCCGACGGCCGTCTCTCCATTGCAACCTTAGGCGGCGTTTTCCCAGTTACTTCGTCGGCAGATGGCTTCCAGCCGGGCCAGGAAGTAACACTGGTCATCCGGCCTGAAATGGCGCAAATCAACCCCAATGGCAAGACTCACGCCGAAGGCATCGTGCGCCAATCGGCTTACCTGGGGAATGTAGTGGAGTACGAGGTCGAGGTCGCCGACAACCTGTTATCGTTGGTAGAACACGATCCGCGCCGCACAACAATCTACGCCGAAGGCGAAAAGGTTCAGGTACGGTTTTTGGATGATTGTTTGTATGTGATTCCCGATTGACATTTTTAACGTAGGGGCGGTGCGCGCATCGCCTCTACATTGCCAGGAATGCCTGATAAAGTTGATTGACGTCCCGCACCATTTTACGGGCGCCGAATTGGGGAGCGCGGACACGGCCGTTCCTCCCCATCCTCCCCCTCAACCCTTCATCCGCTAACAAAACCAACGCCTTCTCCGCCAAAGCCTCTGGCCGGCCCGGCTCTACCAGAAACCCATTCTCGCCATCGATCACCGCCTCGGCCGAACCATCGGCCCGCGTGGCCACGATGGGCAAGCCTGTCGCCATCGCCTGCGGCAAAACGCGCGGCAGCCCTTCCCATAAGCTGCTTAACACAAACACATCAAAGGCGGCCAACAATTCCGGCACGTCACGGCGCAAGCCAGTCAGGATGACACGGTCAGCAATGCCTGCCGCCGCCAGGCTTGCCTCCACTTCGGGACGCAGCGGGCCATCGCCAACGATGACAAACCAGGTAGACGGTCGTTCCTTATGAATATACGAAAAAGAAGCCGCCAAATCCAGCGGCGCTTTTTGCGGCGAGAGCCGCGTCACGCTGCCCACCACCAGCGCATCGGCCGGAATGCCCAACTGCTGCCGGATAACGGCGGGCGGCGTTTGGGGATGACCGAATCGGTCTAGCTCCACCCCGCTGCGAATCACGCAATAATCCTCGCGGCGGCCAATGCCCTGGACTAACCCCTTATCAATATCATTGGCCGTCACCGCAATCATCGTTTGGCTAAAACGAGCCGCAAACTTTTCCAGCGCCACGTAAATTTGTCTGGCAACGGGCGACATTTGATCGTGAAAACTCCAACCATGCACGGTATGAATGATGATGGGAATACCAGCCAGCGCCGCCGCCCAACGCCCCAACACGCCCGCTTTGGAGCTGTGCGTATGCACGATTTGATAGCGTGGCGATCCATCCGTGTTGCGCATCATCTGTCGCAATTTCCACACCGTTTTCAGGTCGTTGAGGGGGCTGATTTCGCGGCGCAGCTGCGGCAAAATGGTTAGCGGGATTTTCCGACGGCGCGTTTCTTCGATGAGCGAGCCTTCTGTCCCTGTTTGCGGGCCGCAGATCATCTCTACGCGATATTGCCCGGCGTAATCCGGCTCATGGTTCAGATAATCGGCAATGAGCATGGCCGTTTCTTGCGCGCCGCCGACGATCATGCGGGTGATGATGTGCAGGACGTTGACAGTCATGCGATCCCCTTTTCTTGCAGTAAACGGCCGTACAACCCCACTGTCTTTTGCTGGGTCAGCATAATGTCAAACTGCTCTCGAACGCGCCGCATCCCAGCCATTCCAAACTGACGCCGCAAGGAAGCGCTTTCAACCAGCGTGAACAACGCTTGAGCCAGCGCATCGGCATCTTTAGGCGGAACCAGCAACCCCGTTTGACCATCGGCCACAACCTCCGGCACGCCGCCGACTTGGGTAGTGACAACCGGCAAACTGGCGGCCATCGCCTCCAGAACGGCATTGGGCATGCCTTCAACGTGGGAAGCCAACGCAAAAATGTCAACGGCCGTCAAAACCTCAGGAACATCGGCCCGCATCCCGGCAAAAACAACTACACCACCCAGACCAAGCTGGCGCGCCTGCGCCTCCAAATCCGCCCGCAGTTCCCCATCCCCCACCAACCACAAAATTACGTCGGGGAATCGGGCATGAACCAACTGCATCGCTGCCAACAAGTCGGCAAACCCTTTGACCGGATGAAAACGCCCCACAGAAGCGATGACCAACGCCTCGACTGGCGTGTTGAATTCGCGGCGAATTCGAGCGCGGGCTGATGGGTCAATCTGGTCATAGCGACCGGCGTCAATCCCGTTGTGGATCGTCACCACTTTGGCCGGGTCTGTACGCGATCTGTCAATCTCAATTTGTCGAACGCAGTTGCTGACCGTAATCGTGGCATCGCTCCAGCCGGATAACTGCCGATTCACCCATTCTCGGCCAAAACCATCCAAATCTTGCGTTCGCCGCGAGATGATTACAACGGGTACGCGATTGATGCGGCCCACGATACGGCCCAAAATGTTGGCGTGAATCATCCAGGCGTGCAGAATGATTGGCTTTTCCTGGCGGATGAGGCGGCTTAAACGCCAGATGGCGTCCAAGCGCCATTTGGGCTGCATTTTCAAATCAACAACCCGAACGCCCAACTGCCGTATTTGCTCAGCTACCGATCCATCCCCGTTATACAAACAAGCGACGACTGGTTGATATTTTTGCCGGTCTAAACCGGATAATAAACGATAGAGGGCTTGCTGGGCGCCGCCGACATCCAGTTCGGTAATGAGATGCAAGACAGGAATCATGGATTGCGTCTCGCGGCTATGATGTAATCGGAACCAAGCCAGCGGGTTAGCCGCCAACGATTCAGTTTTTCCAGACG
>JANTGY010000430.1 GCA_024762695.1 Anaerolineae bacterium | reverse complement strand
TTCAGGCGCAGGCGCTGGGCGAGGATCGGTTTGTGGATGTGGCGGAGGCGGTAACGGCCGTTACCCAAGCCATCGCCGTGCAAAATCCCCATATCAATCTGCGCGTTTACCATCATCCGCGTCAGCATACCGTCCAATCAGGCGAGACAATTGCCAGCATTGGCCGCGCCTACGGCATACCTTATCCCTGGATTCAGCAGGCCAACCCCGGCGTAATCAGCTTGTTTCCCGGGCAAATCTTGACCATTCCCTCGCCCGACGAGATGCTGCCCCTGCCCGTTGTGGAAAACAAACGTCTGGTCGTCAGCATCAGCCAGCAGCGGATGTGGGCCTACGAAAATGATGCGCTCAAATGGGAATGGCTGACCAGCACCGGCATTGACGACAGCCCCACATCACCCGGCGTTTTCCAAATTCAGACACACGAAAACAATGCTTACGCTGGCAATTGGGATTTATGGATGCCTTATTTCATGGGCATCTATCAGCCGGTTCCGACGTCTAATTTCATGAATGGATTTCACGGGTTCCCCACGCGCGACGGCCAAAATTTATTGTGGACGAGCAGCCTGGGTCACCCGGTGACATATGGTTGTGTGCTGCTTAGCACGGCTAACGCGGCGCAATTGTTTGAATGGGCGGAAGAGGGGGTTGTGGTGGAGATACGGCCGTAAAACGTAATGCGTAAAACGTAAAAAGAAGCTGATTACGTTTCACGTCTTACTAAAATTGTTTACGGGCGATGATCTGTTCTGTGACTTTGCGCTTGTCCGAATCAGGTTTAATTTGTTCCTCGACAGCGCTGTGTAAAATCTCCAAACTGCCGATAGCGTTTAAAAGTTCGCCAGGGTTTAGATAATGGTCGGGATAGTCTTGATTCGGCTCTGTTTTGAGAAAGGTTTCGAAGAACAGCAGCCCGCCCGGCTTGAGGGCTCGCCGGTAAACGGGGAGGGCGGCCCGCTCTAAAAAGCGGAAATTGACGATGACATCGAAAACGTTGGTTGGCAGCCAGGGATGGGATAGATCGTAGACGGCCGTTTCCAACCAAACGCCTCTTTTTCGCGCTGACTCTAATGCGAAACGCAGCCCAATCTCCGAAACATCCAGCGCAATAACATGCAATCCCCGCTCCGCTAGAAAAAGCCCATGCAAAGCAACGCCGGCGGCCGCATCCAAAGCTAATCCTTTTGCAGGCAGGAGATGGGCAAAATCTAGCAGCAGTTGGCGCGGCTGGCGCGCTTGCCACAACATGCCATCGCGGGCATAACGATCATTCCAACGCTGGGCGTCCTGATTAGGCATGGGCGGTTACTGAACGACGGGCAGGACGACATGAAAGGAGCTGCCGGGGCAGGTTTCCTCGTCATGACCGGGACTCTCGACCCAGATACGGCCGTTATGCGCTTCCACAATCCCCTTAGCAATAGCCAATCCCAGGCCAGAGCCGCCTCCCTTGAACGTCGTCTTGCCCGATGAGTGCAGCATCACTTCGCCCGTTTGGTAGAACTTCTCAAAAACCAACTCCTGCATGTCTGGCGCAATGCCGATACCGCTGTCGGCGACAATAATTTCGACTTCGTGCGGACGGCCGTGCCCGCTAATCTTGATTTCGCCTCTGTCGGGCGTGTACTTAATCGCGTTAATGATGAGGTGATGGAAAACTTTTTGTATCTCTTCTGAATCGGCCTCGATTTCTGGCAGCGCTTTCAAATCGTCAATGACCAAAGATAAATGGCGATCCGCCAGCGCAACCCTGAATTTCTGACCAACCATGCGAATGAGCAGCGATAAATTCAACGGCGCGGGGTGAAGAGAAAGCGATTGGCTGTCGATTTTCGCCACATCAAGCATCGCTTCGACCACCTCTTCCATGCGCGCCGCGCCATCATGGATATGATTGACGCGCTTGAAATAATCACTGTTCTGCTGAATACCTTCATCATGCAGCAAAATTTGGTTGTGCACATTCAAAATAGTTAACGGCGTCCGTAGTTCATGCGAAGCAATGGTAATGAAGTCGGTTTTCGTTTTATCTAAACGTTCCAACCGTGCGTTGGCTTCACGTAGCTCTTGGGTGCGTTCTTGCACTTTTTCTTCCAATTGGCGGTTAAAATGGCGCGTTTGCTGGTACAGTTTGGCATTTTCAATCCGCAAAATTTCTGATTGACGGAAGGTGCGTGTAAGAATCAATTGGGCGATGCTGCCTGTGGCCGCGGCGGCCAGGATGACGACGCCATAGAAAACCCAATCTTCGCCCAACGGGAAGAACAGCGCGCCGACCAGCCAACCGATGAGGGTGACGGCCGTTAACGACCAAAACCAGCGCATCGAAAAAAGCAGCACCCCAATCCCCACCAGGAAGAAGGCCAGATTAGCCGATTGGCGGGGATTGCCGGTAAAAAACAGGCGCAGCATCATGCTCAGCAACACCAGGCTGGTGACGATGCCGTAAAGGCGATTGACGCGATCTGGACGAACTTGATTGGTGTGAACCCTTTGGCGCAGCCCAAAAATAATCGCCGCGCTTAGAACGGCAACCATCACCATAACGGCCGTACGATTTTCACGCAAAATGAAGCCCTGGATTGCGGCATAGAAGATGAAAAGAATGCCCATGCTGGCGCTGATAAAGGGGAAGTTGCGCAACTGCGCCTTTTCGACAGCCGCTTGCAGCCGCGCAGCGCTCACGCCGTGCATATCAATCTTTCCTGGCTGGAGTTTGGCAAAGAATTCTTTCATTGGGTACGACCTGTTGGCTCAACAGAAGTTCATATCCAGATTGTAAGCAAACTGGGAAGAAACGCAAAAACGGCCGTCTTGCACCTGCAACACGGCCGTTTTCCCCGTCAAATCATGCGGTTTACATCAATCCGGCCATCAACTCCGATAAGGTGTCGCGCGACGGCCGTATCTGCTCATTCGTCAACTGCGACAACGGCGTCTCCCCCAGGTTGGCCGTTTCCGCCAACCGGGGACGGGAATCGTCGTAGTAAATCAGCCCGGTGATAAACTCCCGCTTTTCATGCGCCAGCAGCAGCCGCTGCATCGCGCCCAGCTTGTCCAGC
>JANTGY010000429.1 GCA_024762695.1 Anaerolineae bacterium | reverse complement strand
TATGGGGGACATTGAGTCAGCGGGAGCAGGATGTGCTGCAACTGGTCGCATTGGGGCATACCGGCCGTGAAATTGCCGATGCGCTCAATCTCAGCGTCAAAACCATTGAGACGTACCGGGCGCGCGGAATGGAAAAGCTGGGATTGCACAGCCGGGCGGGGCTGGTGCGCTTTGCGCTGGCGCATGGATTATTGGAATGAGTTTGCAGTGTGAAAGCCTGGAACACTAGTTTCTGCCAACTTCCTACCGGAAAGACAAGAATACATAGTCCACAAAATGTGGACGCATATTTACGCTAAAAATGCTGATTTCGGGCTAAACATATCGAAAATTCAGCGCAAAGCTGCGTTCAACAATCTTTTTCCGACAAACTGCTGGTTTATCCGATTGATGAATAGAAAAGGTAGGGCGTGTAAGCATACTTCTATTGGGGTTGTCATGTTTCTATGATCCCATCAGTCAAATATCTACCACTACTCCAGTTTATTGTCTTGTTTCTCAAGGGATATAGATTGTGAATGGGAGTGAGTACACCAGCCCAAAATTTTTTACAACATAACCTGGATGGTTCCAGCACAGCCATTCGGCGTATAAACCCGTGCGTCAAATGGCTTGGTTCGCCTAGAAGGATGCGCGGTACAATAACTTTATTATGCCTTACAAAATTTTGATTGTAGACGATGAAGTCACGCTGCTCAAAACGGTGCGCGCTTATCTGGAACAGGAAGGATATGAAGTACAAACGGCCGTTGACGGCCGTTCCGCCCTCCACACTTTTCGCGATTTTCAACCTGATTTAGTCGTGTTGGACATTATGCTGCCAGAATTAGATGGGCTGGAAGTCTTACGTCAAATCCGCCAGACTTCGGATGCCTATGTCATTATGCTCACCGCTCGCGCCGACGAGACGGACAAAATCATTGGCCTGGGATTGGGCGCGGATGATTATGTTACCAAGCCGTTTAGCCCGCGCGAGCTGGTGGCGCGTGTGAAGGCCGCGCTGCGCCGGGCCTCTGGTTCGCGCGGCAGTAAGACAGCATTGGTTTCCCAGAGGCTGCGGTTGGATGCAGACGGCCGTCTCGCCTGGAAAGACGGTCAATTACTGGATTTAACGCCTATCGAGTTTGATTTGCTGCATATTCTCATGAAAAATCACGGCCGTACCTTGAGCCGGGAGCAGCTTATCGAAAAGGTGTGGGGCTACGATTATTACGGCGATGACCGGGTGGTGGATGTCCATATCGGCCGCTTGCGGAAGAAAGTGGAAGATGATCCGGCCAAACCCACCCTGATAGCCACTGTCTGGGCCACAGGTTACCGTCTGGAGGATGAAGCCAAATGAATCTAATTCGCCAACGATTGGGTCGAAAACTGTTTTTCTCCTATCTGATTATCATCCTTGTCGGCGTTGTTTCGCTGGCTGTCACGGCCGAATTTCATGCACCGTCTGCTTTCGACAGACACATGGCGAGCATGGAAACGATGATGGGTGGCAGCATGAGCGGTATGATGGCTGATTTGACCGCAAATTTCCGTACGGCCGTTAACGAAATTCTCTTTGTTGCGGCGGGTATTGCCATGGCAACGGCCGTTCTCGTCAGCAGCTTCGTCACCCGGCGCATTGTCAGCCCGGTGCAGCAAATGAAAACAGCCAGCCAACGTATCGCCGACGGCCGTTACGACGAGCGCGTCCAGGTCGTTGGCGAAGACGAACTGGCCGATCTGGCCCAATCTTTCAACCAGATGGCCCACACCCTGGCCCAAACCGAAGAGCGCCGCCGCCAGCTCATCGGCGACGTGGCCCATGAGCTGCGCACACCGCTCAGCAGCATCAAAAGCGTCATGGAAGGGCTGGAAGATGGCGTTTTACCGGCCGAATCGGCCACCTTCCACGACGTACAACATGAAGTCAGCCGGTTACAACGACTGGTGCAAGACCTGGAACAGCTATCGCGGGCGGAAGCCGGTCAGATTATCCTGGAATTGGAAGAAGCCAACCCGGCGGCCTTCATTCAGGCGGCTGCCGAGCGGCTGCGTATGCAATTTGATGACAAAGGCGTTGCCCTTCGATTGGAGATGGTTGAAGATTTGCCCCACGTTCAGGTAGACACAGCTCGCATGACGCAAGTTTTGCTCAATTTGCTGGGCAATGCTCTGCAATATACGTCACCCGGCGGCCAGGTATCTGTAAGAGCCTGGGCCAATTCCAACAAGGCGATCATTGCCGTTCAGGATACAGGCATAGGCATTCCCGTTGAACATCTGCGGCATATTTTTGAGCGGTTTTACCGGGTAGATAAATCCCGTTCCCGTACTGGCGGCGGCAGCGGCATCGGTTTGACGATTAGTAAGCATTTGATCGAAGCGCATAACGGCCGTCTTACCGCCGCCAGCCCCGGTCTTAATCAAGGCAGCACATTCACCATAACGCTGCCCATCGCGGCCTGAGTATCATTCATCCGTCGAATTTTCTAATCCCAATCGCCAATCCTCAATAAATTCAGCGACAGAGGCTGCAAAATCCTCGCTTTGTTCAGTGCGGTTAATTGTGCCGTGAATGACAACGCCGTCCGGCGCAGGCGGGAAGCCGGTGGTAACAGTCCAGGCCAGCGCGTTGGGACAGGTCAACAGCGCAAAGCGCACGCCGCCCCGGATTTTCTGGCGCTGCACTAGAAATTCGCCCCAGACCGTATCAATTTCGCCTATCTCGCCGTCTGACTCCAAAACGACGACGGTGTCGCAATAATCTTCCATTTGTCCTACAGTGATTTGTTCTTGAATCGCTTGTTCGTCCAGCCCTGTCTGGGCAATGGCAAAGAATTCCATCGTGTCTCCTAAAGTTGAGATGATAGGATTTTAGCGTAAACGGCCGTTTTCCCCGCAAATTGTTACAAAATCGTCATACTTTTGTTGAAACTCCGTCATACAGCCTGGGTAACATGCCATCATTGAAGTTTTAACAACGATTATATTTGAATTGTCCTCCAGATTGAGAACAGTGTTAATTAAGTTTTCTACACATTGTCATGCCTGCGAAGGCAGGCATCCATCTTTTGGATTCCCGC
>JANTGY010000428.1 GCA_024762695.1 Anaerolineae bacterium | reverse complement strand
GCTTTATAATTCAGACCGATTCGGGGCATGGCGCAGTTTGGCTAGCGCGCGCCGTTCGGGTCGGCGAGGTCGTGGGTTCAAATCCCGCTGCCCCGACAAGAGAGTCATATCCTTGTGATATGGCTCTTTTTATTTCCAATAGATGCGCTCAAAATAGCGCGGACTTCCGCGCTGGCAGGGAAGTTATTGTTGAAATCCAGAGCGGGCCAGAGCGACACGGCCGTCAACACGGCCGTCAACATCCGCCACTTTTATCACTTGCGACAGCGTCATTGTTCATCCCCCACAGCAAGAGGCAGCCAGATAGTGAAGACGCTGCCTTCATCAACGACGCTTTCGACGGTGATACGGCCGTTATGCTGAGCGACAATCTCCTGAGCCAGCGCCAACCCCAATCCACTCCCCGGTATATTCAACTGGCCGACGCGCACGCCGCGATAAAATGGTTCAAAACAATGAGCCAAATCTTCTTCATCCAGTCCCATTCCGGTATCCTCAACCTGGATGGCGACGGAAACGGCCGTTTCATCATAAAAGGTACGCACCAACGCCCGGCCAGACGACGTATATTGGATCGCATTTTGCAGCAAACTGTCAATGGCGCGGCCAATCTGCTCCGGGTCAGCCAGGATGTCCGGCAAATCGGTCGCCAAGATGACGTCAAACGCCACACCCTTTGCCTGTGCAAGGTCCCAGCAAGCGGCTGCCGTCCGTTCCACAATCAGATTCACCGACTGCGGAGTCAACGATAATTCATCTCGCCGCACGTCTAAACGAGACAGATCCAACGTCCCTTCCACCAACAACTTAAGCCGCTCTGTTTGTTCCCGTAAAACTGTCCGATAATGCTCGGCGCGTTCTGGACGGCCGTTTTCTATCAAATCGAGATACAGACTCAAATTGGTTACAGGCGTGCGTAACTCATGCGACACATCGGAGATAAACTTTGATTTTAACCGATCCATCTCCTTGAGTTTTTCATTGGCTTCGGTCAAGTCGCGGGTGCGGATAGCTACCCGCCGCTCCAACTCATCCGAACGCTGCTGCACCCCCTCATGCAAACGCGCTTGCTGGATGGCAATAGACAAAAACTCGGCGATTTCGCGCAGGGTTTCGATGTAATAATCGCTGCGCAGGTCTAATTCGCCAGACGCCAAATACAACGCCCCAATCAATTGGCTCCGGACGTACAAAGGAAAACTTAAATAGGAATGTACTCCTTCAGCTTGCAAGCGCTTAACTAACGCTGGCATCACATCATTCAGCCGGTCGCGCACCACATGTTCGCCAGCGTACAGACGCTCATCTATGTCAAATTCATTTAATGGACGGGACATACCGGCGCGAATGCCTGTTTCCTGCCGATCAAAACTGGCTAAAACAACACCCTGGTTGGTTGCAAAATCAAACAAGACCACACTGCTGCGGCTAAACGGCAGCGCTTCCCGGATATGGGTCAAAGTGGCGTAGGCAATAGCCTCCGGCGATTGAGCGGTTAAAATGGCCTGGGCAACTTCATGGACAATTTCTAACCGCTGGGCATAGTGTTCCAACCGTTCCTCCGCCTGTTTGCGGGCGGTGATGTCCGTAACGACAGCGATGGTTCCGGTAATAGTTCCGTCGGCGGCACGCCGGTAATCCCAATCGGTTTGCGTCTGGATCATACGGCCGTCTTTGGTCTGTGCCACCGCGTAATACGATTCCGGTTGGGGATGGAATGCATGCAGATGCTGCAATAACTGCCGCAATTGGCGTTGTTCGGCTTCATCGGGCAGCAGTTCCCAAATGGCGCGCCCGATCAACTCTTCTTTGGCGTAGCCGGTTGTGCGGCAAAATGCGGGATTAACGTAGACGATACGGCCGTCCACATCCACCTCTTGCACCCCATACGGAATGGTCTGAACCAACGTGCGATGTAATGCCTCGCTCTGGCGCAAATCGGCTTCCGCTTGTTTGCGGTCGGTAATTTCCCGTTGGATGCCAAAATGGCCGATGATACGGCCGTCTTCGTCATACAAACAAACGTATTCGCCCTCCACCCACATCGTCCTTCCATCCAGCTTACGCTCGTCAGATTCCAAATGGATGCGGCCATTATCAAACAACGTGCGCCACATTTTACGGCCGTGTTCCAGATCATGCGCCATCAAATCAGTCGGCGTCAGCCCAATAAACGCCGCTTCTTCCGCGCCATACTGATCCAGCATCGCCTGATTAATCTCGGTGATACGCTGATGGGCAAAGGCATACGTCAACGCCGCCTCTTTATCCGTTGCCTCATTCCAACGCAGCGGCTCGTCCAGCAGCATGAAGAAACAGCCATCCAACGATTGAGAAAAGAACGCCTTAAACTGCGCCTGGCTTTGTCTCAACGCCGTTTCCGTCCCAATGCGTTCCGAGACATCTTCGTGCATAACGACCACTTCATGAACTTGGTCTGCCTCATCCTTAATCGGATAGGCGCGGGCCGACACCCACATATTCGCAGGGGCGTTTTTTGGAACAGCCAAATCTTGGAAATCGTAAATGGATGGCGGAATTACGGCCGTTTCTCCGGCAAATGCGCGTTTAATCCCTTCAAAAATAGGGGTTTGCGCCAGCGCCTCGTCCTGCAAGATGTTGTAGTTGGCTATCAAATAGGAAAACTCTGCCGGGGATAGGCGCCACAATGCTTTGCTGGCAGGATTAGCCATGAGGATACGGCCGTCTTTGTCATAAAGGATAATGCTAAACGGCGATTGTTCGACTAGCGTGCGAAAGCGGGCCTCTGAGCGGCGTAAAGTCCCTTCCACACGCTGACGTTCCGCAATCTCCCGCCGCAGCCGCGCCTCGACATCGCGCAGTTCCGCCACTTCCTGGCGCAGCCTCTCTAACTCTTCCTGGCAAATTTCTGTATTATGTGTTGTCATTGGCCGACTCCAATTCAAAAAGCCGTCGTAATCAAATAATGGGTGTGTTTCATCTCAGTTGATGTATCGGGAATTGTATCGGGAATTGGAATTCCGTTAGTGTCTTTAGTTTTTCGCCACCTCCTTGTAGATGATGTATCGGGAATTGGAATTCCCGATACCTACTCGAGA
>JANTGY010000427.1 GCA_024762695.1 Anaerolineae bacterium | reverse complement strand
ATCTGCGTTAATCCGTGTCCAACCAATCTTTGACCATTACACAATTTTGCGCTTAAGGACACAAATTCTCAGGCAAACGCAGATTTTCTTCTTCCTCTCTGTGAATCTTTGTGTAACTTTTTTCCGGGAATGCCTATAAAAATTTCAATGGAGGTAAACGATGGCTTATTTGTTGAGTTTCGCCATTTTGACGGTTCCGGCGGCGATTGTGATGGGGATTGTGCGCTTGTTGGGCGTGACCAATCGCTGGCTGCTCTTACTGGGGGCGATGATTGGCGGCGCATTAGGCGGGGCGTTTATCGTATCGGCGGCGTCGGCAATGGCGACGGCCGTTAACTCTAACGAAGCGGCGTTACGCGGCGGCGCCATTGGGCTGGGTACTGGCCTTGTCGTCGGTATTTTGATTTTGTGGGCGGCGTCCATTATCGCGCAGTGGCGGGCATGATTGGCGAAGCGTATGTTGTGTCAATCGCCTACTTATCGGCTATAATTAGGCGATAATGAATCCATTTAAACCACAATTTGAGATTACGGCCGTTCTTCTGGAACGCATCAAACGCATTGCCGTTTTAGTCCACGAACTCAACAAACAAGCCGTCTCTTCCATTGCCTTGTCCCAACTACAAACAGAGGCGGCGGCGGTTTCTACCTTTGCCTCGACCAGCATTGAGGGCAATCCGCTGCCAATGACCGAGGTGAAACGGCTGCTCAAACAACGACCGATGCGCCTCAGACAAAGCGAGCAAGAGGTCGTTAATTACAATCAGGTTTTGATGAGTCTGAACGATCAGCTTGACGCGCCGCTGACGGAATCACTGCTATTGGAAATCCATCGCGGCGTGACAGATGGACTGCTGCCGACGCATCAATCGGGCCAATTCCGGCTGGAGCCAGTGGTTGTCAACAACCCGCGCACGGGCGAAATCGTCTATTTGCCGCCTGATCATGGCGATGTTGCGCCGTTGGTTGAAGCGTTATTGGCCTATGTGCAAACTAATCGGACAGCGATGGATCCTTTGCTGTTGGCGGGGATATTTCATAAGCAATTTGTGGTGATTCATCCGTTTGTGGATGGAAACGGCCGTACCACCCGCCTGGCGACAAAAATATTACTGGCTGGATTGGGCCTTAATTTATTTAATCTGTTCAGTTTTGAAAATTACTACAACCAAAACGTCACCCGTTATTTCCAACAAGTTGGCGTATTGGGAAATTATTACGATTGGGCGGGAACGCTGGATTTTACGCCCTGGCTCACCTATTTTGTAGAAGGTATTTTGGACGAATTGCTGCGCGTGCAGAAAACTATTGAGCGTAATCAGGCGACACCGGTCACAACTCTGAAGCCGCATCATCGCCAAATTTTGGCTTATCTGGATGAGCATGGTTTCATCACAGACCGGGATTACGCGCGGCTTACTGATCGGGCAAAAGCGACGCGCACGAAGGATTTTAATCAAATGATCAGTTTGGGATTGATTCGACGTGAGGGGAAAGGACGAAGCATTTATTATCGGCGGGTGTAATTGGGTGAAAACTTATCCAAAAATTAACCGCGGAGAACGCAGAGAGCGCGAAGATAATGAGCGACGATACGATTGCAATTCGGCCAGACGAGCGCTTGGATGAGGCGGTGTTGGCTGATTATTTGAGGGGGAAATTGCCGGGGACGGAACGGCCGTTAACCATGCGGCAGTTTGGCGGCGGCGCAGCCAATCTGACCTATTTGCTCGATTATGGGACGCATGAATATGTGCTGCGCCGCCCGCCGTTGGGGCCGGTGGCTAAATCGGCGCACGACATGGCCCGCGAGTTTAAGGTGTTGTCGGTGTTGCACCAGGCGTTTCCGCCGGCGCCGCGCGCTTTTTTGTATTGCGGCGATACGGCCGTTATCGGGGCCGACTTTTTTGTGATGGAAAGGCGGCAGGGCGTCGTCGTCCGTAAAAAAATGCCCGCCATTTTCGCCGATTTGCCTGATGCGCCGCGCCGGATGAGCGCCGGCCTGGTGGATGCGCTGGCTGATTTTCATGCCGTTGATTATGAGGCGCTGGGTTTGGGCGATTTGGGCAAGCCGGAAGGATTCGTTGGGCGGCAAATTGAGGGCTGGCACAAACGGTGGCTGGCGGCGAAAACGGACGATGTAGCGGAGATGACGGCCGTCTACGACTGGCTGCGGGCGAATCAACCACAATCAACCCAATTTTCGCTGGTACACAACGATTACAAGCTGGACAATGTGATGCTGGCCGCCGACGATCCGGGGCGGGTGACGGCGATTTTCGATTGGGATATGTGCACATTGGGCGATCCGCTTTCCGATGTGGGCGCGCTGCTGGCCTATTGGTCGCAGCCATCCGACCCGGCCTATTTGCAGGGGATGGCGATGATGCCGACGGGCGATTTGGGTTTTATGACGCGGGCGGAATTGGTAGAACGGTACGCGGAGCGAAGCGGCCGTTCGCTGGAGACCATCAATTTTTATCACGCGCTGGCTTTGTTCCGTGTGGTGGTGATTATCGCCCAGATTTACATTCGTTATCACCGGGGGCAGACGCAAGACGGCCGTTTTGCCGCTTTTGGCCCCATGATTCCCCTGATGGCTCGCGCTGCGTTGTCTGTGACAAAGAAATAGGACGCGGATGAACGCGGATTTTATCGTTTGTACTTATCCGCGTTCATCCGCGTTTATCCGTGTCCAATTGCAAGGAGTGTGAGATGCCTGCGCTGTTATTGCTGTTGTATCGTTTAGCTAAATCCATCCGCGCTGGATTGAAAGAGCCGGAATTTCGCGGTTTGTTTTGGTTGGTTGTCCTGGTTGTTGCCGGCGGAACCTGGTTTTATCATGCGCAGGAAGGTTGGGCGTGGCTGGATGCGTTGTATTTCACTGTCATTACGTTGACGACGGTGGGCTACGGCGATTTTTCGCCCCAAACCAGTCTGGGCAAAATATTTACGATGGTCTACATTTTGGTGGGCTTGAGTATCATTTCCAGCTTTATTGTGCTGTTGGCGGAGAATCAGCAGGCAAGCCGGACGAAATTGGTTGATAAATTGACAGGACGGGCTGATGAAGCGAAAAGTTGAACTGACAATGCACGACCC
>JANTGY010000426.1 GCA_024762695.1 Anaerolineae bacterium | reverse complement strand
CTCCTCTATAAATGTAGGACAAGTTGTTAACTTGTCCGGGCAAGATAACATCTTACCCTACAGCAGCAGTCATTTTCATTTATTTGATGGTGGGCAATTGCCCGTGTTGTCTCCTGTAAAAGCATGGATTCCCGCCTGCGCGGGAATGACAGCCTATACCCTTTTTATTTCATGCGCGTTCATAAGGCCATCGGCTATTTTTGTACAGGTTCTGGTAATAGCAATATCCCGTACCTGATCGTTCCGCCAGAATCCCCGCTGCGCTCCAACCATACCGCAGACATGCCTTGCCGCGTGGCGGCAAGGCTAGGATACAGGGCTTGTCCGCTTGATGTAAATTGTTGGCTGGCGCTCCATCCCGCTGCAGATTTCACAGCATAAAAGACGTTGCCGTTTTCTGGTTTTTCACTGGGGAACCCGGAAGGAACGGCCGTTTCCATCCAGGCGACAAAAAGATTGCCTTTGTCATCAAAGGCAGCGCTGGGAAAGAATTGATATACCGACGACAGTGGGGCTATGGGTTCGGCGGGAGTCCAGGAACGGCCGTCATACACCGCATAAACTATCCTCGATCCGTTTTCCCCAGAAGCCGCCCCTTCACGCCAAACGACATGCAAATTGTCCATCTCATCAACAGCCAGCGAAAAATGGCGCTGATCGATTTCATCGGCGGCAACTGTATCCCAGGCCGTCCAGGTTACGCCGTCATCGCGCGAACGGCTCCAAACAAGCTGCTGCCAGCCGGCAACATTGCTGTACGCCAGCGCATACAAAACGCCGTCGCTGGTTATCGCCAGAGCGGGACGACTAAAATTTGTCGTCGGGTCTGGGCTGATATTGGCCCAATAGCTCCAGGTTATCCCGCCATCCGCAGAACGTACAAACCGGGATTGCGAATTTCGATATTCTGCGTCCCGCCCTTGCCAAACGACGTATAAAGTCTCGCCAAAAGCATAAATCGTGGGATGTTCCTGCCACAAATCATCATCTTCATAGCCAGTGACCTCGGCCAAATTACGCCAATCAGACCAGGTTACGCCTCCATCAATTGACCGCACGTACTTGATTTGCCTTTCATTCTCCCCGTCATTCTGGGCATCATTTCCATACCAAACCACATGAATGACGTTCTGATCATCAACCAAAATGCTGGGGACTCGTTGGTTGTAATCGCCAACGTTTTCTACAGGCTTATTGTCATTTAAAACCCGCCAGGATTTACCGCCGTCCGTCGAATGGCTGACAAAAATATGTTGCTGCGTTGTTTCAACCATGCGGTAACTTTTCCGATAAGCGACAAAAATATTACCTTGTGAGTCCAAAGAAATTTTACGGCTGTCAGGATAACCTGTTGTTCGTATGTCCTGCGCCTCATCAATGTTTGCTAAAATCAAAACTTGATCTCCTGACTGGCTTTGGAAATAAACGCTGGCGTATATAGCAACTGCCAAAAATATCCCTCCCAGACCCAACCAAACCAACAACTTCTGCAACATTTTGTCCTTACCTTTACCTCAATACTATTGGAAATGCGTCATTTAGGCCTATCCTCCTAGTGATTATAACGCTTCAGCTATGTATGATCCTAAATATTGGCTTTTCCAACTAGGTGAAAACGGGAAAGTCCCTTGAATTAGGAATACAACAATTCTCCCGTTTTCCCTGAGTAAACCACAACAAATTAGCGTATTTTTCGTCAAGATACTTTTTGTGGTTTACCTAGCTTTGACAATGAATCAGGAGATCATAATGAAGCAGGCGCACGCAACCGAACATTTAATGCGATTGGATAGAACCTACCCTTCTGGAGCCGAAGAATGGCATTGCATTTATTGCCAACGACGCATCCTGAAACAACGCGAACCTGTTGCCCAAGAAATTATCTTGAACGTTGGTCTTTCCCCTGAGCAAGAAGGGCATCAAATAATTGATACCGAAATATCAGAAGACCTTTGGCTGGCTTTGGAAAAGGTATTTGAAGGGATGGAGCTAGATTGGTAATACGGCCGTGCAACAACACAAACATCCAGCATAATCATATAGTCCAAAGCCCCCCTGTTAACGCAAGATTCCCCCCTTGATCCTCATTAATAATTGACAATTAACAATTGACCATTGACAATTGTCAATTATGACAAAATCCAACCTGCAAGACTTACTCCAATTCGCTCTGGACGCCGCCTGGCAAGCCGGCCGCATCACCCTCGGCCATTTCCAAAGCGACGTCCGCGTAGAAAGCAAAAACAACAAAACCCCCGTCACCATTGCCGATCGGGAAGCGGAGCAAAAAATCCGCCGCCTTGTCCATGACACGTGGCCCGAACACGGCATTATCGGCGAAGAATACGATGACAGCGCCGCCCAATCCCGCTACACCTGGGTGGTAGACCCCATTGACGGCACAAAATCATTCATCAGCGGCGTGCCCCTTTACAGCACGCTGCTGGCGCTACTGGAAGACAACGAACCAATTTTGGGCGTCATCCATTTGCCAGCGCTAAACGAGACGGTGTATGCGGCGCGCGGTCAGGGCTGTTACTGGAACGGCCGTCGCGCTCACGTCTCTTCAGTGGATAAATTAGAAAATGCGGTCGCCTTGTGCAGTGAAATGGAATCTATGACCCGGTACGGCCGTTCACCAGAGTGGCAGCGTATCGTCAAAGCCACACGTTTTCAGCGCACCTGGGGCGATGGTTACGGCTACGCCCTCGTCGCCACCGGCCGCGCCGAAATCATGGTCGATCCAGCCATGCACATCTGGGATGCCGGCCCGCTGCAAGTCATCCTCGAAGAAGCGGGCGGAACCTTCACCGATTGGCAAGGACAAGCCACCATTCACAACGGCGAAAGTATCGCTACCAACGGCAAATTATTTAAACAACTGATGGCGATATTGTAAACCCCACGCGCTTACTTTATAATCCAGTCATAATGCGCGGAAAAAGGCTTGGGAAACAACAACCTCATTCATCCCCTACTCCCATCATCCATGCCTAATTTTTACGGAGGAGACACCACGCCGCTGCGCGGCGCCATCAAATGAACGAAAACGGGACACATCTCTTATCTGTGTTCATCCGTGTTAATCCGTGTCCCATTTTC
>JANTGY010000425.1 GCA_024762695.1 Anaerolineae bacterium | reverse complement strand
TACGGCGTCAACCACATCATTGATGTTCTACGTGGCTCCCAATCGCAAAAAATCCGCCAAAAACGGCACGATCGGCTCTCCACCTACAACATTGGCCGCGAATTTTCCAAAAAAGAGTGGCAGCATCTGGCCCGCCAATTTGTGCAGATGGGGCTGCTGGCGCAAGATGCGGAGTACGGCAGTCTGAAATTGACGCCCAAAGCATACGCCGTCTTCAAAGGGGAGCCGGTGAGGGGCGTCCTGCCGCAGCAAAAAGCGCGTGCCGCCGCGCCGCAGCGCGAAATCAGCCACGATCCCGCCTTGTTCAGCCTGCTGCGCGACAAGCGTACCGCATTGGCGAACGCCGCCAACGTACCGCCCTACGTCATTTTCTCCGACCGTTCGTTGGTGGAGATGGCCGCCTATTTCCCCCAATCGCGCCAGGCGTTTGGAGCAATGTACGGCGTGGGGCAGGCAAAGCTGGAGAAGTACGCCGACGAATTTTTGCCCGTTATTCAGGCGTACTGCCAGGAACACGCCATCGCCGAGAAGCCGAAGGGGGCGGCGCCGTCGCCTGCCCGCCGCATTGCCACTGGGCTGCGCGGCCGTTCGGCAGAGGCGATTGAGGCGTACAATGCGGGGCATACGATTGCGGAAATTGCGGCTGATTTGGGGGTTAAGCCGGGGACGGTGTTGGGGCATTTGGAGAAGGGGGCGAGGGCGGGACGGCCGTTAGCCCCCGACCGTATCCTGCAAGCCTCCCAACTCGACCCGGAAACGCAGCGGCGCGTTCTGGACGCCTTCGCCGAACTGGGTACCGACTTCCTGCGCCCGGTGTTTGATGCGCTGGGGGAGCAGGTCGGTTATGATGAGTTGAGGATTTTGCGGTTGTATGCGGTTGCACATAAGGACTCTAGCTGATGGGAATAAAACAGGTTGTGTTCGGTATTATTTTCTTGTTTTTGTTAATGGGGTGTAGCCAGGAACAGACAATAGCGACTACAGCAACGGCCGTTCCCCCCACGAACACCCCCATTCCACCAACTAATACACCCACAAATACACCTTCTCCAACAGTGCCGGTAACTGTAACACCTCTTATCCCTACAGCAACCCCCATCCCACCAACCTACACCCCCACACCAACATTTGCATTATCGGCAGATGCTTCAACCATTCCCATCACAAACGTTATTTTGAGCAATCAAGGGCAACTCGCTTACATCCGAGCAGATATTCTTTACGTAGAATCAGAACCGCAAACCCATCTATTTGAAGCAATCAGTGAGAATGCAATCACCGCAGCATGGTCTCCCGATGGCTCAAAATTGGTATACAGCGCTGCCATTTCCCCAAATACAAACATTGATGATTGGTCAGGAGAATATGAACAAAGATTATGGTTTACCACTAACAAAAGCAGTGTTCCCTTAAGCGAACTCATATCTGGTTATCCTGTTCCCGCCCACAGAGTCTACGAAATGCACTGGACACCAAATGGCAACAAAATTCTCTTGCAGTCCAACTTGAGCAACGCTGAGTTTGAAGCGCATAATGGTACAGTTGAAAACAAACTCGCAGTCGCAGATATTGAATTGAAAACATATGCCGAGATTCAACTAACCGTATCCAATCAACGAATTATCTGGCTTACAGACGACATCTATATTCTCCGCTTTCACTGTGGCTCTCCTTGCGCCGCTATTACCGCTTACGATTATTCAGGAAATGTCGCTTGGTCGCCCTATTGGGATACCGGTGGGTTCGTTGCTTTCGCTCCAAACAGTAATTTTATGATTAATGTTGGTCGTATTGATACGAACATGACGGATGATATTCCAAAAGAACCTTATTTACCCACGTTAGATAAAATCAATCTTTCCACGGGAGATGTTGAGATTCTATGGGAACGTCCAATCAGAGACAGCTACTTCACCCCATTTTTAATGCCGAGTATATCGCCTGATGAACGCTTTTTTAGCTTTAATTATGACGGTGGGTTCAATTCGCCAGGCACATTATTTATTGTTGACCAGAATGGGAACGAACAAGGTCGTTATGAAAATAGCTATGCCCTAGATTGGCGAAATAATGACGATTTGATGTTGAATCAGTTACTGGAAACAGGCGAGCATCAATTACAGTTGGTTTCACCGGAAGGGCCTGTACAGATTCTTTTTACAACTAATCCAGGCATTGAAATAACGGGAAACCAAAGAACTCCTCGTGGCGGCGTTTGGAGTCCTGATGGAAAGGTTTTCGCATTTATTGTAACAGCGTCAAAAAAACTGCTCAAATCTACATATGGAAATCGGACCATGAAGAATTACTATTGATTCATTCAATGGACAATCATAAGTCATTCCAGAATCTAAATTGGCTGCCTGACTCAACAGGCGTTTATTGGACGTCAGGAGAATCAAGCTGGCGACACGAAGCTCTCTGGTTTTATGATGTTACGTCAGACAAATTGGAACTAATCACCCCCACGCATAATTAAAATCCGGGAATAACTATCAGCCTCCTAGTACAGCATGGCGTAAATAGGCAGACGGTTTCGTAGAACGATTTGGTAAATCGTTCAGGCGCAATTTGCCAAATTGCGCTACGGAATAACTTGTGCCAGACTGCACTAGCTTCTTCGCAGGAATGACAACCGCGTGGACGAAACGAAAACCATCCCCTAATTCCCTGTCTCTACAAGAAAGGCAAGCTCAGAGGGGAACTGGAAGCGGGTAATTTGCCAGTTACGGCCGTTCACCCACCTCCCAAACAATTCTTCATAATTTTGCGCCATTCCCTTGCCCCGCCCGCCCAAACTTTGCAAGGGAAAAGTGACGAGCAAATAACGGGCGTTAAGCGCATCGAGCAGACGAGCAGCGGCGCCTTTTTCGACTTGTTCCAGAACAGGTAAGGTTTTGAAAAGAAAAATAAGGTCAGCCGGGTCGGTGTAGGGTTGGCTGATGAGATCGCGGGTGTGGGCACGGCCGTTTATCCCCGCCACCGCCATAAAATCGCCTACAAACCCAACCATATCGGCGTAAATGTCGGCCGCGATATACTCAACCTCATCGCCAAACGGCATCCAGGGCCAGGCCAGCGGATTCAACCCGCAAGCCAAATCCA
>JANTGY010000424.1 GCA_024762695.1 Anaerolineae bacterium | reverse complement strand
TCGCGGGCCAAAATCACCTTTTGCAGGTTGCCGCCGGAGAGTTTGCGGGCCATGGTGCGCACGCCGGGAGCTAAAATATCGTATTTATCCTTCAACTTGCGGGCGCGGTTACGGGCGGTGGTGAAGTTGATGCTCCAGCCGTTACCAATCGGCTCTTCGCGGTAACATTTCATGATAGTGTTTTCGGTGATGGTCATGTTGGGGGCGCTGCCGACTCCGGTGCGGTCTTCGGGGACATGCGCCATGCCCTGCTTGATGGCCTCAATGGGCGGCCTGTTAGCTACTTCTTTGCCATTGATTTTGATACTGCCTTTACACGGCCGTAACCCCGTAATCACCTCGGCCAATTCGCTCTGCCCGTTCCCGGCAATGGCGGCGATGCCCAAAATCTCGCCAGCCCGCACATCCAGCGATAATTTTCGCAGCGCGGGCACGCCTTTGTCGTTCTCTGCTTCCACATCCTTCACTTCCAAAACAACGTCGCCCGGTTTCTGCGGTTTTTTCTCGACGGCAAAAATAACGCCGCGCCCAACCATCAAGCGGGCCAAATCGCGTTTGGTCAGCCCTTCCATGCTGTGCCCTTCAGAAGTGACTTTGCCTTTGCGTAAAACGGTGACACGGTCGGCGACGGCCGTTACCTCATGCAATTTATGGCTGATGAAAATGATGGACTTACCCTGATCCACCATCGAGCGCATCGTATTCATCAACTCATCAATTTCCTGGGGGGCGAGAACGGCCGTTGGCTCATCCATAATCAAAATCTGCGCCCCGCGGTACAATGTTTTTAAAATCTCCACCCGCTGCTGCTCGCCCACCGACAACTGCCACACCTTCGCCGTCGGGTCTACACGCAAGCCATACTGGTCTTCCAACGCCAGAATCTTCTTATCATACTCAGCCAGCTTCATAAAAAAGCGCGGCTCATCCAATCCCAGCAAAATATTTTCCGTCACCGTTTGCGTCGGGACCAACATAAAATGTTGATGCACCATGCCGATTCCTTTAGCAATTGCATCTTTTGGCGAATTAAAATTTACCGGCTCGCCAAAAATTTTGATACTGCCCGACGTTTGTTTATACAAACCGGCCAGCACATTCATCAGCGTACTTTTACCCGCCCCATTTTCGCCGAGCAGCGCGTGAATTTCACCTTGTTTCAGCGTTAAATTCACATGATCATTCGCTAACACGCCGGGGAAGCGGATAACAATATCCTTCATTTCAACAGCAAAGGGCGTTTCAGACATAACGCATCTCCGATAAGTTAGAGGGTAGAGCTAGAGCTAGAGCTAGAGGAAGAAATCTTCTCATGGCTCTAGCTTTCATAAAAAAACAGATGAGAAAAACAAGAGCTAGAAGGAAGACAATCCCTCTAGCTCTTGCTTTAGTTCCCGCTACTCAAGTTCAGGTAGTTCCGCTGTGATATTTTCGTTCCACCAGTACATGCAGGTCTGGCATTCGCTGCCAAACTGGGCGAATCCATCCAGGTCGGCCTGTTCCAGGCTGACGCCGTCTTCCAGGATCACATTGCCCTGGTTGTCGGTGATAGGGCCTTTGAAGACATCGAAACGTGTGAATTCACCAGCTAACATCTTGGCCAGGGTCTCTTGGATGAGCGTCAAATCTTCAGCCGGTAATTCGGCCGCGCCGGGTTGCATTTCTTCGCCTTCCATGAAGCCATATAATCCCATTGCGCCTGTGTCCGCATCAAAGTATTCCCAGCCGCCTTTCCAGGTGCCGTCACGAGAACCTTCGACGATACGGGCATACTCAGGCCCCCAATTCCAGTACATGGATGTGAGGCAGGCATCGACAACGCAGTTGCCGCTGTAGTCGTAGGTGATACCCCATTTCCCTTCGGGAGCCGCTTCCGCCGGAGCTGGCGTGTCGGCGCCAGTCATCACGACTTGCGCGCCGCCATCAAAGAGCGAGGCAGAGGCTTCTTTTTCCAGAATAGGATCGTGCCAGGTGAAGATCCAACGCACGTCAATTGTACATTCGGGGCAGGTTTGCTGTGCGCCCAGAGCGAATGCGTTACCCAATCGCAATTCTTCGGGAATGGGGAAGGTGGCGATGTAGCCCAACTTAGGATTACCGTCCATCTTGGCGCGAGAACCGGCTAACATACCGGCCAGGTACTTCATATCTTCCATGGCGCCCATCAGGTTGCCAAAGTTTTCGCCATTGGCTTTGAACCCGGTTAAATGAATGATGTCCACATCGGGAAACTCTTCGGCAACAATCTCGGAGCCATCCATAAAACCAAAAGAGGTTGTGAAGATGACATCGAATCCCTTACGAGCCAGCGATCGGATGACTTGTTCGGCATCAGCGCCTTCAGCCACGTTTTCTACAAAAGCTGTGTGAACATCGGCTACATTTTCTTGCACATACATCCGACCAACATCGTGGGCTTGCGTCCAGCCGCCATCATCATGGGGGCCAACGTAAACGAAAGCAACATTGTATTTGCCATCTTCGATGGCCGGGATTTGGTAACTGCCCTCTTCGACTGCGGCTGGTTCGTCGGCGGCCGGTTCGTCGGCGGCAGCGGGTTCGTCGGCGGCCGGTTCTTCAGCCATAGGTTCGTCAGCGACCGGTTGTTCACCGCCGCCGCAAGCGACCAAAACTAAACTCAGCGTTAAAGCTAAAATTAAAAGCATCCATAAGCGTTTTTGTTTCATTTTAATGGTTCTCCTCAAAAATTTTTAATTGTAACTATGCAGATGTCTCTCGACTGTCATACCCGCGAAGGTGGGTATCCAAACCTAGGGGTTCCTGCCTTCGCAGAGCTTGCTCTCACGAAGGTGGGGGAATGACCTGTACAGTTACTTTTAATTTACAAGAAACAATTATCCACGAGCATTTGTTTGTGCCTTGTTCACTGCTCATTGTTCATAACGCATCTCCAAATTGTTGTTGCCCATCACCTCCTTCCGGTTGTAATTATCGTGATTTTTTATGCTGTTTGCCGTTCGCCAGCCATCATGAGACCTAATTCTTCGGTTGTGACTTCATCGCTGTTAACGATGCCCATGATGGCGCCTTCAAATAATACCGCAATGCGGTCGGACATGGCTTTGACTTCATCTAAATCTTCGGAAATGAGAAGAGTCGCTAATC
>JANTGY010000423.1 GCA_024762695.1 Anaerolineae bacterium | reverse complement strand
AAACGGGCGGCTTCATGGGCCACTTGCTGGAAGGTTTCCGGTTCCGGCGGCAATATGCCGTCAATCAATCCTTCCATCGAGCCTTTGATCACCGTCAGGGGGGTGGTGAGTTCGTGAGTCACATCGCCAATAAGCTGGCGGCGCAATGTGTCTGATGCTTCCAGTTGGGCGGCCATCTGGTTGAAGCTGTGCGCCAACTGTCCCATTTCGTCGAGGTCTGCGAGGGGGCGGGCGGGTAAGGCGACGCGACGGCCGTAATTCCCCTGGGCGATCTGGCGGCTGGCGTACATCATGTCGCGCACCGGGGTGATGACGCGCCGGGAAATCAAAGCGCTGACGGCGACGGCAATGACGCTGGCGGCGGCGAGGGCGATGAGGGTGGCTTCGGTCACGGCCGTTCTGAAATGAACAAACAGATCATCCAACATCTGCTCGGAATCGTCCATCATCGTATGGCCGTCCATCAAACCGCCCCCAAACGTTTCCATCGAGGCTAAATGGCGGCCAAAAGCGCGCGGAATCTCAAATTCCATCGCGGCAATGAGGATCGCCGCCCCGACCAGCACAACGACCAGATAAGAGAGAAATAACTTCCAGCGCAGCCGGCGGCGAAAATAGTTCATCACGCTCAATCCCTTTCCGCCTCAAAGCGGTAGCCGACGCCGCGCACGGTCACAATACCGTGATGCGGGCCGAGCTTCTGGCGCACGTGCCCCAAATGCACATCCACCACCCGCATCTCGCCAAAAAAGTTTTGGCCCCACACCTGCTCCAACAACTGTTCCCGGCTGAGAACCATGCCGCGATGGGCCGCCAGCGTTTTGAGCAGGTCAAATTCCGTCGTGGTCAGTTCCACTTCCCGCCCGTCCACCCACACCCGGCGGCCGGCCGGATCAATGTGCAGGTGTTGGAAGGTGAGCATCTGGCTGTCAGGCAGGTCACTGCCGCTGCGTAGACGGCGCAGGGCGGCTTTGATACGGGCCACCAATTCGCGCGGGCTGAACGGCTTGGTCAGATAATCGTCTGCGCCGACTGACAGGCCGATGATTTTGTCGGTCTCCTCATTTTTGGCGGTGAGCATGATGACGTACACATCCGATTCCCGCCGCAGCCGCGAGAGCAGTTCCAGCCCATCCATCCCCGGCAGCATGATGTCCAATACGATCAGATCGGGTTGGAATGCTTGCGCCGCCAGGAGACCGGCACGGCCGTCTATGGCCGTTTGTATCTCGTACCCTTCAGGCCGCAAGTAAGCGGTCACCAGGTTCAGGATGCTGGCTTCATCATCAATAATCAGAATTTTTGCAGACATTGTTCCCATGTTCGGTATTCTGTGTTCAGATAGGGTAGTTACTGAATACTGATACCTGACCACTGTTTACTGATCGCGCAGCGCATCGGCTGGCTTGAGCCGGGCGGCGCGGCGGGCAGATAACAGGCTGGCAAGGCCACCGCCGATGACGGCCGTTCCCACCGCCAACAAAACCACATTCCAGGAAAGATAGGCGGGCAAGGTGTAAGCCACCGCACCCACATCCGCGCCCAAATCTGGCGTTGTACCCGCCAACGTCGTTAAATCTACCGGAATTTGACCTAAAATCAAAACCGCCAGCCAGCCCAGCAAAATGCCCAGCGCTGCGCCCAGCAAACTTAACAGAATGCCCTCGGCCATAAACAAGCGTACCACATCCCGCGCCTGCCAGCCGGTGGCCTTCATCACGCCAATTTCACCCGCCCGCAAGTTAATGCCCGCGCTCAAGGTGATGCCGGTGAGAATGAGGCCGCCGAGTAAAGCAGCCAACGCGGCCACCCCGGCAAAGCGATCCGACACCTGAGCCACGCCGCCCATGACCTGCACAATGCTTTGCTCCGTCATGGCGGAAATGTCGCCCAACTGCGCTTCGCTGGCGGCGACGACGGTTTCTACGTCACTGGCTTCGGTCACGCGCACGTAAATCTGGTTGATTTGGTCGCCGGTTAGTCCGGCTAATGATTGGGCGTCGGCGAGGGGCAGGTAAAAGTTAGCGGCGGCGGCCTGGTTGCCGCCGGGGACTTCGATGACGCCGATGACGGTAAACGGTCGTCCACCAACCTCCACCATCTCCCCCGGTTTCAAGCTAAAAAAAGCGGCGTAATGGCGATCTACGACGATGACATCGCTTTCGTTTTGGCTGAAGAAACGGCCGTTCACAATCCAGTCCGCCGCCTGCGCGGGGCCGGTTCCCGTTTGCGCCATATCCACCCCCAACACCGTCTGGTAGCTGTTCGCGCCAAAATCCCAGAGCAGCAGGCCGCCGCTCACGCCGCCGACGCCGGGTAGATCGCGCAGCCCCTCCGCCTCTGCCAGCGAGAAGGGAGCGAGGCCAAAGGGCTGGCGGATGCCGCGCGTCGTCTGCGCCGCCGCCCCGCCGGCCGTGTCCGGACGGCTGATTAAAATGTCAGCGCCGATGTCGGCCAGCGGCCGGCGGGCGGCCTCGCGGAACCCATTCCCGGCGGCAATCAGGGCGATAAACAAGGCCACGCCCAGGGCCACGCCAATCAAGCTGCCTAAAGCGCGACCCAAACGATGTTGAATTTCAGCCGCCAAATAAGTGAACATTAGTTTGTTTCCCGATCCAGCACGGCGCGCAAATCGTCCATTGTCCAGCCGCCTTCGGCGACCATACCCGTGCCAGCGCCCTGGGGGAAACTGTAAAAATTGACGGTACGGCCGTCCACCTCAAACGCCATCTCCCCATTTACAAAAATCGCCATCGGCGTATGCTCTACCAGATCATGTTCTTCGGCAAAGGCCGTTCCTTCCGGCGTGTCAAAGTGATAAGTTTGCGCCGTCACCTTGTCACCATACTCGGCCGTCACAGCCAGCGCCTCTTGCACGGCCGGACGAATCGGCGCGTGATCCAACGAAATAATTTCCACTTTCACCGGGCCATCTGACTGCCCACCGCCACAAGCAGCCAACAACACGACCAAGCCAATGATAAATAAAACCCAAACTGATTTCCGCATAACTAATCTCCAATCTCTAATCTCAGTAGATCCAAATTTCAAAGTTCTTAGCCGCGGATTGCGCGGATTAACGCGGATTTTTACAAATCTAATCCCTCAAATCCGCGCAATCCGCGGCAAAAAA
>JANTGY010000422.1 GCA_024762695.1 Anaerolineae bacterium | reverse complement strand
GGGGCTGCTGATGGCAATCGTGCCCTTATTCTTGGGCGTCGTCGCGCCCCTTTCTGGCAATTTATCGGATCGGTGGGGAACACGGCCGTTAACCGTCATCGGCTTATTCGTCTTGGTCATGGGCTACTACGCCATGAGCACATTAAACGAGCAAACAACCGGCCTGGGCTTTGTCCTGCGTTTACTGCCAGTAGGCATCGGTATGGGGCTGTTCCAATCGCCCAACAACAGCGCCGTCATGGGCGCCGTCCCCCGCGAACGGTTGGGGATTGCCTCCGGCCTGCTGGCCATCGCCCGCACACTGGGCCAAACAACAGGCATTGCGCTCCTCGGCGCATTGTGGGCCAGCCGGACGCTGACCCATCAGGGAGCCAATTTAGCCGGCGGCGCTACAAACGCGACAAACGCCGCTCAGGTTGGCGGCCTGCGCGACACATTTATGGCCATCGTCACCCTCATACTCGTCGCATTAGGGTTAGCCGTCTGGGGTTGGGTGCAAGAGCGAGGTCTCAAACCGACAAGTGTCGGAGAAACCTGACAAAGATCATGTTTTAGACATGCCGATCTCAACTTCCTTCCCTAACCGTCTAGGGGTATAGTGCCTATTGGCTCATAGTCAAACTATATCCTTTCATGGGCGCTGGAATTTACTTGCGTCCAATCGAGCCTCAAGGAGTTTTTTATGTCGCAAGACAACCCTATTCCCCAAACTGATGATTTGCCCACAGGTATTGACCTACTGCATGATCCCTTGCTTAATCAAGGTACCGCTTTTTCTGAAAAAGCGCGCGACAAGCTTGGTCTGCGTGGATTACTACCGCCCAAGGTTTTTACGCAGGCCGAACAAGCTGAGCGCGTGTTAGAAAACTTTAACCGCAAACCGAACGACCTGGAACGCTACATCCTTATGAATGCGCTCCACGAGCGGAATACGAATCTTTTCTACCGCGTCGTGACTGAAAATCTGGATAAAATGATGCCCATCATTTACACGCCCACTGTCGGCGAGGCGTGCCAGGAATATGGTCACATCTTCCGCCAACCACGCGGGCTTTTCATCACAGCCAATGATAAAGGTAAAATTGCCTCCATTCTGGCGAACTGGCCCACTGATAATGTGCGGGCCATTGTGGTGACAGACGGCGAGCGCATTTTGGGTCTGGGCGACCTGGGAATCAATGGGATGGGTATCCCGGTGGGCAAGTTGTCATTGTACACGGCTTGCGCTGGCATTGCCCCATCCACGACGCTGCCCATCACCCTGGACGTAGGCACAAACACGGAAAGGTATATCAACGACCCGCTCTACCTCGGCCTGAAGCAGCCCCGACTGCGCGGCGAAGAGTATGATGAACTGATTGAAGAATTTATCACGGCCGTTCAAGACCGCTACCCCCACACCCTCATCCAATTCGAGGATTTCGCTAACATCAACGCTTTCCGTCTACTGGAAAAGTATCGCAACCGTGTTTGCACTTTCAACGACGACGTGCAAGGCACCGCCAGCGTCACGATGTCCGGCGTTTATTCGGCGCTGCGGTTAACTGGCGGCCAACTCAAAGACCAGAAAATTCTCTTCCTGGGCGCCGGCGAAGCGGGCATCGGTATCGGCGACCTCATCGTTTCGGGCATGATGGAAGAAGGGCTTACGCTGGAAGAAGCGCGCGCCAACTGCTGGTTTGTCGATTCGCGCGGTTTGGTCGTCAAGAGCCGCGACAATTTAGCCCATCATAAGTTGGCCTACGCGCACGACCACCCGCAAATGACCGACCTGCTTTCAGCGGTTGAAGCGTTAAAACCGACAGCGCTCATTGGCGTTTCCGGCCAGCCAAATACTTTCACCAAAGAAATCGTGGAGCGGATGGCGGAGTACAACGAAAAGCCGATGATTTTCGCCTTATCCAACCCCACTTCGATGGCCGAATGCACGGCGGAAGAGGCTTATACCTGGTCAGACGGCCGTGCCATCTTTGCCAGCGGCAGCCCCTTCGATCCAGTCGAGTATAAAGGCAAGACCCTCGTACCCGGCCAGGGCAACAACGCCTACATCTTCCCCGGCGTTGGCCTGGGCGTCATCGCTATCAAATCGAAACATGTGACGGATGAAATGTTCATGGCCGCCGCTAAATCATTGGCCGAACAAGTGTCGGAAGACGATTTGGCGATGGGCCGCATTTACCCGCCGCTGCAGGACATTCGCAAGGTATCGGCTATCATTGCTACGGCCGTTGCCGAAGTCGCCTACAAACAAGGATTGGCCACCGTACCGCGCCCCGCTGATTTATTAGGCTACATCAAATCGCAAATGTACGATCCAGCTTACGAAGATTTAAGCTAACGCCCCAATAGCATAATGCACAACTTTTCACGCCAAAACCCTCCGGAAGCAACGCTTCTGGAGGGTTTTGGCTTCATAGCGCTTATAGCGACTCGCTAAATGACATTAAGCCAGCGCAGTTGACTCAATCGTCTGGCCCATTTGCATGGCGATAGCAAAAGCCAACCCCAGCGAGAGCAGGTAAACGGCTCCGCAAATGGTCATGAAACCGCTTTGCATGGCGTAAACGAGAATGAGGAAAAGAAGGAAAAGAATGGTTTGCACGGCCGTCCACAACTTCAACATCCGCAATCGCCCCAAATCGGTTCCCTGCCGGCGCGCCAACCCGGCCAACATCCAAAAATAGATCGCCAAAAACAACATCTCCACCGGCATCATCAATTGCGGGGATGCCGGGGGGTCTACGAACAACTTGTCATTGGTTCACCAAAACCGGGGCCTGGGAGGCCCCTCTTCGCCGCCGTAGGCGGGCCTCCCAGGCCCGCCGGTGAAATTGACTGACACCTTGTTCGCGCACCCGATGCCGGGCTGCCAGTGGACATTTTGGAGATTGATGGTAATGTTTCCGGTGAGCAAGCGCGTCGTTTAGCGCGTGCGATCTGGGAACATATGCCGGAGCTGCGGCCGGAACATGCGTCGCAATTCGGCAATTATCAGGCCGGACAACAAACGAAACACAGTCACCCGCTGGCTTTGACGCAGCTGCTCATTACGCATTACGCATTACGCATTACGCATTTCGGAGGTAAATAATGAGTTCTATTTCGGAAACTAAAATTTCTACACTGAAGTTAACGGCCGATACCGTCCGTACCCTTGC
>JANTGY010000421.1 GCA_024762695.1 Anaerolineae bacterium | reverse complement strand
CCGGGTCAAGGCGCGCACGGCACAGAAGCGCCGCGCGGCACTTTGTATCATCGGTATCAGGTGGATGAGGAGGGATTGATTACGCTGGCAAAAATCGTGGCTCCCACCTCGCAAAATTTGAAGCGGATGGAGGATGATTTGTGGCAGTATGTCCCCGGCGTGCTGGATTTGCCGCTGGATGAGGCGACGCTGCGCTGCGAGCAGTTAGTTCGCAGCTATGACCCGTGCATTTCTTGCGCGACGCATTTTTTGAAGTTGGAAATTGAGCGGGAATAAGAGTTAACCGCAGAGGCGCGGAGAACGCAGAGTTTTTCTTTGCGCCCTTTGCGCCTCTGCGGTTCGTTTTCCACGAATGACTGAAACGTTGATTATTGGTGTTGGTAACAGTTTTCGCGGCGATGATGGGGCGGGGTTGATGGCGGCGCAGCGGCTGCGCGAGTTGGCTTTGCCGGGTGTGACGGTCTTGGAGCAGAGCGGCGAAGGGGCGGGGTTGATGGCGGCCTGGGAGGGGGCTGAGTCGGTGATTGTTGTGGATGCGATGCAGTCGGGCGGGGAGCCGGGGACTGTTCATCGGCTGGCGATTGGCGACCAACCGCTGCCGGCACATTTTGGCGGTAACTTTTCCAGTCATGCGTTTGGTGTGGCCGAGGCGATTGAGATGGCGCGGCTGTTGGGCAAGCTGCCAGCCAGGTTAATTGTGTTTGGGATTGAGGGGAAGTCGTTCACGCTGGGGGATGGGTTGTCGGATGCGGTGGAGATGGGGGTGGAGACGGCCGTTCGCCAAATCCAACAAGAGTTAACCCAAAACTAAACAGCCGTCCCGCCATGTTATAATGGCCCCATGACGACTTTTGAACCGGCCTATTTAGCCTTGTGTGAAAGTGGCGAATTAGCGGAGCGGCGGCAACGGCCGTTGCCCAACTTGCCTCGTGCCAAGTGTGTCCACGCGACTGCGAGATAGATCGGTTGGCGGACGAGACGGCGGTGTGTAAGAACGGCCGTTCAGGTTCATTTTACCGGCCGATATAGGGCAGGTAAACGCATTGATGAGCTACCAAATCGTAGCCGTTAGCCAAGAAGTCATTGTTTTGCATTGCCTGCCACAAGATGGGCGCTTCGCCTTGTTCCCGCGCTAAATAGCGTCCCCAGCCCAATGTTTGCAGCGCCAGATTCCATGACCCTTTCAGTTCATTCCAGACAACCTCGTCGGCGCTGCAACTGACTGCGTCAGCCGGGAACATCAAGCTCTCCACATTGTTTAGCGGCGTAAATAGATCGTTGTCAATGAGCCACGACCACATCGCGCGGCTTTCTTGGGGGCGATAGAGCGCTACCATGGCCGAATAATGCGGGGCGACGACGGGCGCGCCTAAAAGCGTTGTGCCAGTGACAGGCGGCGTAAATTGGCCGCCCACGCCAAACGGTTGATAAATGTTGGATGGGATAACCGCCGATGGATCGGGCGCTTCGGCGGCCGAAAGGCCAAATAAACCCAATTGCGCAAAGCAAGAATCAGGTTCTTCTGTCGGGAAAAAGTTTATTTGTTTGAGGATAGCTTGCCTCAGATAAGGCGGCCAATGCGCATCCCAAACATCTCTGCCGCAGGGCGGCGGCGCAAATAGCCAGGCTAATTCATCAATGAAGCCAGAGCCGTTGGCGGTAGGCGTATCGGGATATGCCAGTGGCGCTATCTCACCTGTTGCGGCGGCGTAAATCCAACCCATCAGCCAGCTTTCCCCGCCAAATGTGTCCCAAGTTGAGGTGAGCAGGGTCTTGTCGTAGCCGTAGCCGTGAGAAATGCCGGTTGGTAAGACAAGCGCGGCCCAATCAATGTCTTGCAACATGCTGATGGTTCCGGATGTATCCAGCCCCAGGGCTGTTTGGGCTTCCAGCAGGCCGAGGGCGGCGATAACGGTGTCTACGGATGACCATTCGGTATTTTCGGCGATGGTGATGTTGTTGGTGGGGGTAATTTCGACAAAGTGGGGCCAGATACCCTTGTAGCGGGGGACATCGAGGAGCAGCGTGTCGCTGATTTTGTTGACGATGCTGATGGCGTCTTGCTGGCTGACGATGCCGAGTTGGCGGGCAACGGCCGTGCTCGCCGCCAGACTGCCCGTCGCCTGCACCGCGTCAAATACGCCGCTGGGGAAATTAGCCCGGTCGCGCGTCAGTCCGGTGTTGGTATCCCAATTGTTGAGCAACATGCCATAGCTCCAGGTAAAGGCTTGCTCGGCGACATCGGTTATGGGCGAGGTTGCCGTCAGTGTAATGCGATCAATCACAATAAAATCATTGGGATTAACTTGATTAAGTAACCAAATGAGCGTTGTCATATCCGTCATGGGCGGCAGCGAGAAAGCAATCGTTTGAGGGCCTCCGGTTAGCGTGCTTGTTGCTACCCAGTTGACATTGCCTCCATTCTTGAGTTCCAGTTTCAAATGTCCACTGCCGCTGGTGATGTTGGAATCGACCACTTCGATGGTTAGGCCGGTTATTTGTACTTGATGGGTCGCGTTGATGGCATTGGGCAAAATGGCCGAAAAATTAATGGGCATATCTTCGCGTTCCAGATGATTTAGGCCAATCCACATTCCGCCCCAAGTGCCGGAATTGATTGTTGCTGTGACTCTTCCTGTCCCATAATCTAATTTAACATCTTCCGGCAAATTCGATAATGCGCCTCTGTCCCCGCCAAGCCTATTGTAAAAATAAGTTGGGTCGCCCTGAATGGGTTGGGGTTCAAAGTCGTCTACCAGAATGTTGAGGGTGGAGATGACGGCCGTTACCTGAGGTGAAACGGCCGTGTCCAATCCAGAAACCGTTGGCATCATAGCATTAACCGCTTCAACTTGCTGCGACTGGCTAAGCAGTAATACAAAAAGCCAACAAATCCCAAAGCCAAGAAATAGAGATAACGCTACACGATGGAACCTGCTCAACGCGAACATAAAACGCTCCCTGTATTTGAACTATTTGAAAAGAGTTGGGTAGGAAGTTGACAGCGACACAAATCGCTGCGTAAGGCACGATGCTTTATTGCATTACAGTATCATGTATTTAGGGGGTGTCAACTGGTTGGCGGTGGATGGGTGCGCGAACAAGTTGTCAGTCGATTTCACCGGCGGGCCTGGGAGGCCCGCCTACGGCGGCGTAGAGGGGCCTCCCAGGCCCCGGTTTTGGTGAACCAATGACAAGTTGTTCGTAGACCC
>JANTGY010000420.1 GCA_024762695.1 Anaerolineae bacterium | reverse complement strand
GGTGGCTGAGGAACCAGTTGACGTTGAACCAGAGCCGGTCGAAACGCCGCAAGATGCTGAAGAGATTGACGAAGTGGAAAGCATTGCCGAATCAGCCGAATTGGACGACGAACCAGACGAAGACGCTCCCATAATAGAACCGGCGCCAGGAATCGCCTGGCCCGAACCCTTAGCGCCCACGCCGGAACCGATCCAATTTGAAACGCCAGAACCAGAGCCAGAACCGGCCACTGCTGCCGCGCCTGCGCCCAAGCCGAAGCGGATGTTGGGAACCGTCCTGCTTGGCTCCATTTTGGGCGCCTTCGTTGGCGCGCTGCTCACATTAGCCATTCTGGCAGCGCTCAATGGCGGCACGCTCCGCTTTGCCGAGGCCGACAGCCAACTGCAAAGCGAACTGAATCAAGCGCGGCAAGCGCAAAACGATTTTTCGCAAGAGGTAGACAGTTTCAATACGGAGCTGAACGCGGAAATGGATGCCGCCGCCACCCGGGCCAGCGATATGGCCGAACGCCAGGAAACGGTTGACCAATCGCTGCAAACGATTGGCCAAGACTTGGAAAATACGCAGGGCAATGTAACCGAATTGGAGAAAACGGCCGTAGAATTGGATGAGCGTCTAACCACAATCGCCGCCGCCGCCGAAACCTTCGATACGTTCCTGGACAGCCTGCGCGATTTACTGATTGATTTGCAGGGAACGCCGGTTCCGACAATGACACCCTATGCCACAGTCGCCCCAAAGACCACGATGACGGCGACGCCAAGCGCGACTGACGCGGTCGAACAGGCAGATTCTACAGAACCAGCGCCGGAGGCCACTGTTACCAGTCGCCCCACACGCACGCCGCGTCCCACCGCCACGCCTATTCTGCCCACTGCCACACCATCGCAGCAGCCGTGACAATGAACAATTAACAATTAACAATGAATAATTAACAATGAACAAATTTGCTAATTGCTCATTGCTTTTGAAGGAGGACACCATGACAATAAATACACAAACCGGTAAACGCAGTTTTGGTCGCCGGGTTTTATGGATTTTGAAGACTGTTTTTGTATCGCTTTTGCTCATCGCCATCATTGGCGGGATAGCCTATGGCGTATTTTTGGGGGTTGAAGAGCTAAACCGCTCGATGGACAGCCTGGTAGTGCGAATTGAAGCTAACTCGGAACGCATTACATTGATGGACGAGCGCATTGACGCCGTCCGCGCTGACGACCCTAGTGAACATCTGCGCCAATTGGAAACGGGACTAGATGATGTGAACGGCCGTTTCGCCGATTTCCAAACCCAATTAACCGCACAATCCGACCTGCTGGCCGCCATGCAAGAGGAAGTAGCCCTGGCCGCCGATACCAGCGCCGCATCGGTTGCCGATACAGCCACACTGGGCGACGCTTTCCTGGCTTTGCAGAACGACATCAACGAGAGTAACGGCCGTATCGACGCGCTGGGCGGCGAAATTGACGGCTTGAACGGCAAGTTTGATGACTTACAAACTGAAGCCGGTCAGTTGGAAACCACGCTGGGGCAATTTGCAGGAACCGCTGTTACCGATGCCGATATAGACTCGCTGCAACAAACCCTCGCCCTATTCCACATTTGGGAGCAAATCGCCCGCGCCCGCCTGCATCTAGCCGAGAATAATGCGGGACTAGCCACGGACGAAGTGGAGCAAGCGCTGCGCCTGACCGATTTCCTGGTCGCCAACGCCGCCGAAGAGAATGCCCAATCGTTGGCTCTGGTGCAAACCCGGCTGGGGTTAGCTTTTAACAGTTTGCCTGATGATGCAGAAACGGCCGTGCTCGACCTGGAAAACGCCTGGAGCCAACTCGACGCCATCCTGACCGCCCGCCTCTTCCCGGAAGCGGCCGTAACGCAGATTCAGACAGAGACGGAGACAGAGGAAGCGACACCAGAACCAACAGCGACACCGACAGGATAAATTACGCCGTTCCACGCTCTGCGATGTAGACAATGCAGAGCGTGGAACACGGATGTCAATTACAATTTACGTTTTACGTCTCTCCCTGGCATCATACACAATCGTATGCCAGAAGGCGCGTTCGGCGTCGGCATCGTCAAAGCACAGGTAAATTGTGCGCCGCTTCCTGTTTTGGCCGATCCCATCCTCCCCCTGGTAAAGTCCCCGTAAACTCACCTGCTCCTCGCCCCACGACGATAAAAAAGCCACAGCCAATACGTTGTGAAAAGTCAATCCGTGAATCAAACATCCCCTGCGGACAGTTTGCAAGGTTGCGCCATTAAAAAATTGGTATAAAAAGCGCCCTGGCTGCGGTTGAATCATAACGGTATGGTCGCCTAACGGCGTGCGCCACGCCTCAGCCGGAACTAGCAAATGGCGTTCTTCCCGATTGGAGACGCCAAAAATACCGCTGGCCGTTAAGGCAATACGTTGATTAGGAGGGAGCGGTTCAAGATTGTCCGAGGGCACGGCCGTTTCCTCCCCCACAAATTTCATATACCCCACCCGCCGCGCCCGCCAGTATAACCACAACACGCCCAACCCCAAGACCAAGGCCAATCCCAGCGGCCAATCCCCCCCATCTTGCCGCCAAACCCACAACAAAGGGGCAAAAGCCAATCCCTTAACCAGCGTGCTCAGCCGCAAGCCCAACAGCCGCCGCCGGTTTGTCCAGCGCGTAAAGCCGTAAACAAGACCCAGATAATGGTAGTAAAAGCGTTTGTAGAGGGGAAAGTTTTGCATAGGAAATGATTATAAGCGTGAAACGTAAAACGTAAAACGTAAGGGAGCATTCATTACGTTTTACGTTTTACGTTTCACAATCCCCACCAAATGCAATCCCCGCTCAGCCGCCAACCGCCCCTCAACCCAGCGCATCAAGCGAAACAAGGCGGGCGTAAAGGCCAGATAAGTGGGGTCGGGGATGGCGTGCAGAGCGGCCAGATGCAGGTCGTTAGATTGACATAACTGTCGCAAAACGACCGTCTCATTAGCCCGATAATAGGTCGGAAAGGTGTCGGCGTGGGCACGGCCGTAAAAACGCGCCACAATCCCCCCTTGCAAACGGGCAAACCGGCCCAGCCCCCGGTTCAACGCCGACAATGGGTGACGACCGTTGGGCGTGATAAACACAAAACTCCCGCCCGGCTTCAAAACGCGGCTTATTTCACGGAAGGTGTCAGACGGCCGTTCCAAATGTTCCAGCAGCCAACTGGCAAAAACCACGTCAAACG
>JANTGY010000419.1 GCA_024762695.1 Anaerolineae bacterium | reverse complement strand
TGCTGCACGGCCGTACCAGTTTCGTCATCGCCCACCGTCTCAGCACCATCCGCAGCGCCGACAAGGTGCTGGTGCTGGATCAAGGCGAAATCATCGAACGCGGCACGCACCAATCGCTGCTGGCAGCCAAAGGGTTCTACTACGATTTGTACATGAGCCAATTCCGCCGTCAGGTGGATGAAGATGAAACCGACGCTTTTTTGGTGATGGGGGATTAGCAGTGACAGGCAAGGGGCAAAACGTTCTTGGTTAACCGCGATCGTTCCGCCCCTTGCCCGTCACTATGCACAATGGTATCTTTACAATCGCGAGTACAGTAAGGGAGCGGCAGCGTTTCGGGCATGATCCCTTTTTATAATCATCTGTTTTTTAGCCACCCATACGGCCGTTACCGGACTCGCAAACCGTAACGTAGCGGGTGGCTTTTTTGTTTAGCCAAAAACAAGGAATATCTATGCTAACAGGCGACATCCGCAACCAGGTTGACAAAGTTTGGGACACCTTTTGGACCGGCGGCATCTCCAATCCGCTGGAGGTTATTGAGCAGCTCACCTACCTGCTCTTCATCAAGCGGCTGGACGAGCTGCACACCCGGCGCGAGGCCAAAGCCAACCGGCTGCGCCGCCCCATCGAAAACCCCATCTTCAACGACGACCAGCAAGAACTACGCTGGAGCCGCTTTAAGAACGCCGACCCGCAGACGATGTACGCAACCGTCGCCGACAAGGTTTTCCCCTTCATCAAAACGATGAATGGAGACGCGAACGCCGACGGTTCGCCGACGGCCTTTGCCGCGCACATGAAGGACGCCCGCTTTACGCTGCCGCCGGAAAAAGCGGGGCTGTTGGCGAAAGTGGTAGACATGATCGACCGCATCCCGATGGATGACCGGGACACGAAGGGCGACCTGTACGAATACTTGTTGAGCAAACTGGCAACGGCCGGACAAAACGGCCAATTCCGCACCCCGCGCCACATTATCAAGATGATGGTGGCGATGACTGCGCCCACCCCCACCGACACCATTTGCGACCCCGCTTGCGGCACGGCCGGATTTTTGGTAGCTGCCGCCGAATATCTGGACGACCATCATCCGGCGGTGCGCACCGACGCCGACGCCCGCGCCCGCTATGCCGGGCCGATGTTTCACGGCTTCGATTTTGACAGCGCCATGCTGCGGATTGGCTCGATGAATATGCTCCTGCACGGCATCGAGCGGCCCCACATCCAAAACCGGGACAGTCTGGCCGAAGAACACAACGACGCCGAACAGTACAGCCTCATCTTAGCCAATCCGCCGTTTGCCGGGTCGTTGGATTATGAAAGCACGGCCAAAGATTTGCTCAAGATGGTGAAGACAAAGAAGACGGAGCTGCTCTTTTTGGCCTTGTTTTTGCGGCTGCTGAAGCCGGGCGGACGGGCGGCGGTGATTGTGCCTGATGGGGTGTTGTTTGGCTCCAGCCGGGCGCATAAGGCGCTGCGGCGGGCGTTGGTGGAGGAGCAAAAGCTGGACGGCGTGATTTCGATGCCTTCCGGTGTGTTTAAGCCGTATGCCGGGGTTTCGACCGCTATTTTGCTGTTTACGAAGACGAACAGCGGCGGGACGGAGGCTGTTTGGTTTTACGACATGCAGGCGGACGGTTATTCGCTGGACGACAAGCGGACGCCGCTCGAAACGACTAGAAACCGGGTTTTTGGGAAAAACCCGGTTTCTAACCAGTCTCACGACCACAAAAACAACAACATCCCCGATATTTTGACCCGCTGGGCCAACCGCGCCGCCGAGGGGGAGCGGGAACGCACCGACCAATCCTTTATGGTTCCCAAAGCGGAGATTGCGGCCAACGACTACGATTTGAGCATTAACCGGTACAAGGAGATTGTCTACGAGGAGATTGAATACGACCCGCCGCTGCAAATTTTGGACGAACTGGCGCAGCTAGAAGCAGAAATACAACAAGGCATGGCCGAACTACGGGAGATGTTGCAATGATGTTTACGCGACCCAGAAACCGGGTTTTTTGCAAAAACCCGGTTTCTAGCACACAACAAGGCATGGCCGAACTCCGGGGGATGTTGCAATGAGAACTGCCAAACTTGGAGAAATAGCTGCCTTCCAAGCTGGCTATGGCTTTCCAAAGAAACACCAAGGACTTGAAGAAGGTGACTATCCTTTTGCCAAAGTTGGCGATATCTCTATGGTTGCTCGTAAAGGAGATCAAGTCATTTCTTCTGCCAGAAATTACATAAACAGCGAAACATTACCTCTAATTCGGGCAAAGCCTTTGCCTGCCGGAAGTATAGTGTTTGCCAAAATTGGTGAAGCAATTCGACAGAATTTCCGTGCGATTACTGGATGCTCCATGCTTATTGATAATAATACGATGGGCATGATTCCTAATCCTGATTTAGTTGACACAAAGTATTTGTTTTACTTCATGCGGCAACTCGATCTCTATCAATTTACAAGTGCAACGGCAGTTCCTGCCCTACGAAAATCAAGACTAGAAAAACTTGAAATCCCACTGCCGCCGATGGGGGAGCAGCGGCGGATTGCGGCGATACTGGATAAGGCGGACGCCCTGCGCGCCCAACGCCGCGCCGCCCTCGCCAAACTGGACACCCTCCTCCAAGCCACCTTCCTCCACATGTTCGGCGACCCCGTCACCAACCCCATGGGCTGGGAGGTGAAAGAGCTTAGAGATATAGTGAAGGAAGGCACAATTGTTACTTATGGAATCGTTCAAGCAGGGCCCCAAGTTGATGATGGTATTCCTTACATAAAAACCGGTAATATCAAGAACGGTCAGATTATGTTCGATGAACTCTCCCGTACTTCCCCTGAAATTGCTGCCAAGTTTGAACGATCAACAGTTCATGAGGATGAGCTTGTGATGAGCATTCGTGCTACTGTCGGAACTATAGCAAAAGTTCCAAAATCGTTGGATGGAGCAAATTTAACTCAAGGAACCGCGCGAATCTCTCCAGGAAAACAAACGTTATCTGAATATTTGTTGTGGCATATTCGTTCAGTAGGGAGTCAGCATTGGCTTCAAAGACAAGTTAAGGGGGCTACTTTCAGAGAAATTACATTAACGAGATTGAGAACCATGCCAATTATGATCCCCCTTTTGCCAATTCAAGAAAAATTTGTGTCTAGAGCAGGGAATATTCGCATGCAAAAAGATAAAATGGATGAAGCCTACGGCAAACTCGACAACCTCTT
>JANTGY010000418.1 GCA_024762695.1 Anaerolineae bacterium | reverse complement strand
CCCGCGATCTAGCCGAGCGCATCACCCAATTGGACGGCGTGACGTTTTGGACTGGCTCCCAGCTTTTGCTTGACGAAGATGAAAATGGGGATTGGCATGGCACGGCCGTTCCCATCATCATGGGCGAAAACGAACGCTTGGGCGGTATGCTATTGGTCCGCCGGAAACCATTTTCCGAGATGGACGCTTATTTGCTAAACCTGGCCGAAGATCACATTGATTCGGCCGTTATTCAGGGCTATGCCTATTACGATCAGCAGCAACGGCTCAAAGAGTTGGAAACAATCTACAAAATTGACCATATCCGCGATCAAGACCTGACCTTTGACGAGATGCTCAATGCTGTCTTGCATGAACTGGAAGAGATCATCGCCGCCGAAATTAGCTATATCATGCTCTATGATCAGTCGGGTCAGCGATTGGAAATGCGCGCCGCCACGCGCCAAGACCTTTTCCAAATGTCGCCCCACGTCCAAAAAGTGTATGAAATTGCCGACCACGCGCTGCATGACGGCCGTCTTGTTTGCCATAACGATTTAGAAGGGACGCTGCGCTCCGTTATGTGCCTTCCCCTCATCTTAAACGAACACGTCATCGGCGTGTTGGGCGTTGCCAATGGGGGCGGGATGGGTTTCCACCAGGATGACCAGCGCCTGCTCAGCGCCATTGGCAGCCAAATGGATACAGCTATCTTTGAAAGTTTGGAACAACGCCATTTGAAACAAGTACTAGGCCGTTCGGTAGACCCGCGCGTCATGGAAAAGCTGTTGGCCCAATCTGATGCCGGCTTCTTGGAAGGGCGGCGCGCGCGGCTAACCGTACTCTACGCCGATGTCCGTGGCTCAACCAGTCTGGCCGAACGCACCGAACCGGAGCGTTTAGTGCAATTTATCAACAGCTACCTGGAGGCGATGACTAAAATTATTTTGGAATTCAACGGCACGCTGGATAAATTTGTGGGCGATGAAGTGATGGCCTTGTTTGGCGCGCCATTTCCGCTAGAAGACCACGCGCTGCGGGCGGTACAGGTGGGGTTAGCGATGCAATCGGCCCACGAGGCCGTTTTACGTGATTGGATCGCCCAAGGAGGCGACAATGCGCCCATTGGCGTGGGTATCGCCACCGGGGAACTGATCGTCGGGGAAATGGGATCGGCACAGCGCACAGATTACACGGCGATCGGCAAGGCGGCTAATTTGGGAGCGCGGATTTGCAGCGCGGCACAGGGCGGCCAGGTGTTAATTTGCGCCGACACGTATGCGCTCATACGCGATCAGATTGTGGCCACGCCTATTCATGGCATGGAGTTTAAGGGGGTGGCCGGACTGGCGACGGTGTACGAGGTAACGGCCGTCAAATGATGAAAGCAACAGGCAAGAGGCAGAAGGATGAACGAGGAGTGAGGGATGGCGTGGATTAAGGTAATTCAGGAAAACGAGGCGGCGGGGCGGCTCAATGAACTTTATGACAAGTACGCCGAACCATCGGGGGAAGTGGATAACATTTTGAAGATTCACAGCCTGAATGTGAAATCCATGCAGGCCCACTTTGATCTGTACGCCCATTTGATGCGCGGCCGTTCAGAGTTGAGCCGCATCCAGCGCGAAATGATCGCCGTCGTCGCCTCGGTCATCAACCGCTGCCATTATTGAATTAAGCATCACGGAGCCGGGCTGCTCCGCCTTACCAATGACGAATCCCTTATCGCACAACTTAAAGCAGATTGGCGGCAAGCCGATCTCGATCACGCTGACAAGGCGATGCTGATTTATGTGGAAAAGTTAACGCTGCGCCCCTGGGAAATGGTTGAGACAGATGTGATCGCCTTGCGTGAAGCTGCGTTCAGCGATGCAGCCATTTTGGACATCAATCAGGTCACAAGCTATTATGCGTATGTCAATCGTTTGGCTGACGGATTAGGCGTGGAATTGGAGGGGTTTTGGGCAGAGGGCGGGTGAGAAACGGCCGTTCTCCCCCCTCCACTCACCTTGCATTAAGAAAAACCAATCCCAATGGACAGCCGCTGTAAATACTGGTAAAACTATAATATCCCCAACTATTTAAATTCATTCAGGAAGGAGTGACAAATGAAAATTTTGACCGCTAAGATTAAACAATTGTTCCCGGCAAAGCAGGTTGTGAGCGCGCACTGCGATGGCCCTTGCGGCGTCTATGATCCCGCCTCGGCGCGTATTGCCGCCGAAGCTGTCTTGTCCATGACCAAGAAAATCCTGGCTCTAGACCCCAGCGACGGCAAACATGCCACTGCCAACACCCTCTCCCGCTATGTCGCCATCAAAGAAGAACAAGCCCATCTAGCCAAAACTGAACTGTTGGTTCTCTGGACTGACTACTTCAAACCGGCTCACCTGGCACAGTTCCCCGACTTGCACGACACGTTCTGGCAAGCGGCGAAACTTTGCTCCGCCGTAAAAGTGGAAGTCAGTTTAGAACACGCCGAAGAGTTGATGGCTACCATCAATAAGATTCACTCGATGTTCTGGGCCACCAAAGGACGCGACGTAACGTTTTACGTGGCTAGCTAATCCGCAGCCCGTAACCTGTTATCGGTCAACCGACGACGGAATACGGATCGCGGTTCGCCAACATGCAAGATAGCAGCTTAAAAGAGTTGTTATTATGGCTCATCAGGCTCCGGCGACGCTTTCGCGTTACCGGAGCCTCTATGTTTCCACTGCTGCAGCCCGGCGATGAGGTATTGGTTAATCCTAGGGCATACCAACAAACTCAACCTGTTCCAGGCGATATTGTGGTGGCGCAGCATCCGGCGCAGGCTGATTTGCAAATTATCAAGCGCGTGGCCGAAGTGGGGGACGACGGCCGTTTCCATTTGAAAGGTGACAACCCCGATCCCACCCAGAGCAGCGACGTTGTTGTGCCCCGCGCCCTCATCCTGGGCCGCGTCACCAGCCGGTTCGGTTAGGCAATTGCAAGGGTTTGGCCACGAAGGAACACAGATTTACACGGATTCTCTCTTTCTTTCCTCTGTGTTTCTCTGTCCGACCAAAGGTCGGCCTTCTCTGCGTAACTCTGTGTAACTTTCCCCTCCAAAGGAGGTCATCATGTCATTCAATTGGGAGCCACCCAACGATTGGCTTCGTATCACAACGATTGACGCGCACACGGCGGGCGAACCGCTGCGCGTGATTACCGGGGGCTATCCCACGCTGCCCGGCGATACCATTTTGGCAAAGCGGCGTTACGCCC
>JANTGY010000417.1 GCA_024762695.1 Anaerolineae bacterium | reverse complement strand
TTGACCTGGAACGCGGCATTGCCGAATTGGTTTCTGAAGCGACCAGCTTCCGCTTCGACGGCTCTGACTTGATGCCGGGCGAGGTTGGCGCTGGCTCCTTCTGGGAACAGATGACGAGCTATGTGGCCGGTTCGATTGATTTGGATACGGCCGTGCAAGAGATTGACGCTTCCTGGCCGTAGGATTTAGTTAGACGGTGTATCGGGAATTCCAATTCCCGATACACACGGAATCATATGGATCGGGAATTGGAATTCCCGATCCATATTCTGCGCAGCCCGATTTGGTAAAGGGTGCATTTCAAATGAGTTGAGAAAAGTGCGTGTTTCGGGAATGGATTTCCCGAAACGTTGAGCCAAGTAGCGGGAATTCCAATTCCCGCTACATCAACTGAGATGAAACACACCCTTTGGTAAATCGGGCGAACGATATACCAAATCGTTTTACGTTTACAAAGGAGTGGGCTTATGGACTTCATTCGCGGAACAGGAGAAGGAAGTCAAACGCCAATAGAGAGAATAGGGTCTTTTTTAGGCCGTGTGCTGTTGGCTGTTGGGATTCCGGCAATCGCTTTTTATGTACTCTACCTGGGCTTTATCTTCCTGCGTGACAGCGACGCCTCGCGCAGCATCATCGCGCTGGTGGCGATTGTTTGGGGCGTGGGCGGCGTGGCTCTTTTATTTTGGATATTCAACGGCATTGTCGAGCGGCTGCCGGATGAGTGGACGGGCCGCTTGCAGCCGTTTGTTTTTGTCGGCCCGGCGCTGGCGATTCTGACCTGGTACCTGGCTTTGCCGACGGTACGCACGTTTTGGATCAGCCTGTTCGACCGGGGCGGTCCGCCGGATGGGCTTTCCTTACTGCAACAAATCGGCAGCGATGCGTTTGTGGGGTTGAGCAACTATACGGCCGTTTTCACCGAGCGCGTGATGCTGGAAGCGTTCCGCAACAACATCATGTGGATCATCTTCGGCAGTACCTTTTCCATCATCTTCGGTCTGATCGTCGCCGTTTTAGCCGACCGCAGCCGCTTTGAGAAACTGGCTAAATCGTTCATCTTCTTGCCAATGGCGATCTCCTTTGTGGGAGCCAGCATCATTTGGAACTTTATTTATGAATTCCGGCCGGCCGGACAGCCCCAAGTGGGGTTGCTCAACGCCATTGTTACCGGTCTGGGCGGCACACCGCGCGCCTGGCCGCAGTGGGTAGAGATCATGCCCTGGAACAACTTGTTCCTGATCGTCATCGTCGTCTGGCTGCAAGCCGGTTTTGCGATGGTGTTGTTTTCGGCAGCGCTCAAAGGCATCCCCGGAGAGCTGTTGGAAGCAGGCCGCATTGATGGCGCTAATGAATTCCAGATATTTTTCCGCATCATGATTCCCTACATTCGGGGAACCATCATCACCGTTCTAACCACCGTCATCATCTTTACCCTGAAGATTTTCGATGTGGTGTGGGTGATGACCGGCGGGCAGTTTGGAACCCACGTCATCGCTACCCAATTTTACAGGCAGGCATTTACCGCGGGGAACAAGGGTTTTGGTTCAGCCATTGCCATCGTCCTCCTCATCGCCGTTATCCCGGTGATGGTTTACAACCTGAAACAATTCCAGGAACAGGAGGGTTTCTAAAATGAAAAGCGCAACCAAACAACGACGATTGGGTAGTTTATTTGTCAATGGCTCGCTATTTTTGCTCATTTTCTTGTGGACAGTGCCCACGTTGGGCATTTTTGTCTCCTCTTTTCGCAATCGGGACGATATTGCTTCATCAGGTTGGTGGAACGTCTTGCCGCATCGGGAATGGCAGTCAACGCGCGAACTTGACCCCAAGGAAGAAGGGCTTGACCCCAACAGCGTGATGGAAATTGAAGGCGCCACCGGTACATTTGAGGAGTTCCGGGAAGGCGTGGCATCGCCGGATGGCACACGCATCACCTGGGTCGGCAACAAGCGGCTGGGGCGAATAGAAATTCAGGAACAGATTTGGACGGTTTCTTGGGATTTCTCGCTGGACAATTACCGGCAGGTTTGGGGCGGTTCGGATTTTGAGTTTACGAAGGCGGACGGCACGGTAGAAGTAGTTCCCGGCGACGATATGTCGCGGGCGTTTTTGAACAGTTTGGCCGTGACGATTCCGTCAACGGTCATCCCCATTTTGATCGCCGCTTTTGCCGCTTATGCTTTCGCCTGGATGAAGTTCCCCGGACGACGCTGGTTTTTCATTCTGGTGGTGGCGCTGCTGGTGGTGCCGCTGCAAATCGCGCTGGTTCCCATTTTGCGGGACTACAAGAAGCTGGATTTGAACGGCACGTTTTTGGCGATTTGGTTGGCGCATACCGGGTTTGGTTTGGCGCTGGCGACGTATCTGCTTTACAACTACATCAGCGGCTTGCCGCGCGAGACGCTGGAGTCGGCGTTTATTGACGGCGCGTCTCATTTTACGGTGTTTACCCGGTTGATTTTGCCTTTGTCGGTGCCGGCGCTGGCGAGTTTTGCCATTTTCCAGTTCCTTTGGGTGTGGAATGATTACCTGGTGGCGCTGATTTTCCTGGGCGGCAACCCGGAGTTTGAGCTGGTGACGCAGCGGATGGCGGCGATTGTGGGCGCGCGCGGGCAGGATTGGCATTTGCTGACGGCCGGGGCGTTTATCTCGATGATTTTGCCGCTGACGGTGTTTTTCTCGCTGCAACGGTATTTTGTGCGCGGGTTGTTGGCGGGGTCTGTTAAAGGGTAATTGGTAATTTGGTAATTGTTTGATACGTGATGCGTGATGCGTGAATAGTGTTTTTTGCGCATTACGCATCACGTTTTACGTTTCACGGAGTGTTTGATGACGATTTTGCAGTTTCCTGAAGGGTTTGTGTGGGGTGTGGCGACGTCGGCGTATCAGATTGAAGGGGGGTGGGATGAAGACGGCCGTTTCCCCTCCATCTGGGATACATTTTCGCACACGCCCGGCAAGACACACAACGGCGAGACAGGCGACGTCGCCTGTGACCATTACCACCGTTGGCCGGAAGATTTGGACTTGATGGCCTCGTTGGGCATCCAGGCGTACCGTTTTTCGGTCAGTTGGCCGCGTATCTTGCCGGATGGCGGTAAGCAGGTCAACGAGAAAGGGCTGGATTATTATGAGCGGCTGGTGGATGGTTTGTTGGCGCGGGGGATACGGCCGTTCATCACCCTCTACCATTGGGAACTGCCCCAAGCCCTGCAAGACAAAGGCGGTTGGC
>JANTGY010000416.1 GCA_024762695.1 Anaerolineae bacterium | reverse complement strand
TGAACGGGGGCGACGGAGTGGGGGAAAAGCACGCCCTCGAACCCTTCGGGCACGTCGCCTTGCCGTTGGGCGGTGATGTCGGCCCCCACTTCGGCCAGCGGGGCGCGCGCCGCTGCGCGGTAGCCGTCGGCATACGCTTGCAGACTGACGAACAGGGCGATACCCACAGCGACGCTTAAAACGGCCGTCAGGGTGCGAAACGGCCGTCGGGTAAGTTCAGCAATGAGGTAAGTAATCATTGGTAATCCTCCCGGAGGTTTCAAATCTCTGGGAGGATGGTCAATTACTGCATCAATCCCGCATCGCCCAAGCGGTCATGAACCGATATAAACGTGTCGGCTTGTTCCTGGGTCATATCGCCGGAGGCCACTAATTCGGCCAAAATATCGTCCATCATCTCATCCATGCCGCCGCTGGCGCCATCTTCGCGCATTTGGATCATTTGCCCGTCTACCTGCTCGTGGGCTGTAGCAAAAACGGCCGCTTCAGCTTCCGTAATCACGCCTTGTTCCACACCTTTGGCCAGCATTTCCGCTTGATTAGCCGCTTCTACAGCAGGGTCAAACGCCGCGCCGCCGACATGTTGGCCGGGCATCACGGCGCCGCTGCCCAATGCTTGAACATAATTGATGACATCCCAGCGGGCATCTTCATCCAAAACGCCCTTCCAGGCAATCATGCTGGAATTAAACGGATCCATCGTACCGCCTTCGCTGATGCGCCAGAATTGATAGTCGTCGCCCAGCATTTGGCTGGTGTGGGCAATGGCGGCTGGGGCCGGATCAAGTCCGACGCCAGCCGGGCCGTCGCCCATGCCGCCATCGCCATGACAGGTGGCGCAGTTGGTTGCGTAGATTGCCGCGCCGCGTTCCAGGGAGGCTTCGTCAGCGGCGATGGGATTGCTTAGTCCGGCGTATTCTTCGGGGATGGCTGCATGGTGACGGTCGCGCATTCCCCCCCCCATGCCGCCGCCCATGAAGCCGTTACCGGCGGCTACAGGTTCAGCATCTGAAACGGCCGTTTCAGAGTCGGATGCCGAACCACAGGCTCCAAGGGCAATGGTAAATAGCAAGATCAGAATAAAAATGCTTATCTTTTTCATGTGTTCCTTCCTTAGAATGGGTTGTCAGCGTTTCCAGATTGGTTCAATCCTTCGGTTGCGCTCAAGACAAGCCTTGCAGATTGACCTAAGGCGCTTTCGGGAAAACAAACAGGGATTTGAGTGTCAGTGTCGGGAATTCCAATTCCCGACACACACCTGTATATGGTTTGGGAATTGGAATTCCCGAACCTCGTCCCCCCTATTTTATTTTCGGAAACCGCCGAACGATTATACGCGGCATGATTAAATTTTTTTGCAAGCATTCTTAAAGATTTGGTAAAGAAAAGCACAATTCCAGGCTGGTTTTCATTTCAACTACGGATAAAATCACTTGAAACGTAAAACGTCAGGCATCAATTGTCACAATGCACGCCTGACGCCTGACACAATGAGATATGAAGGGATTCCCATGATGCCAAAAGACAACACATCTGTATCCGATGCAAAGATACGCCGGAAAGAACGAGCCGTGACTGATGAGGCGTGGATTATTGAGTTACTAAACCGCGCGCCGTTTGGGGTGATGGCGACGGTGTGGGCGGGACGGCCGTTCACCGTCGCCCGAAATTTTGCCTATGACCCAGACAAGCACGTCGTTTACCTGCACGGCGCGCAGAAAGGGCGCACCTACGACAACATCCAGGCCAATAACCAGGTTTGTTTGAATGTGAGCGAGATGGGGCGGCTGCTGCCCGCCGCGCGGGCGATGAATTTCAGCGTCGAGTATGCTGGTGTTGTCATTTTTGGCCGCGCTTCGCTGGTGACGGATGCGGACGAGGCCAAGCATGGCCTGCAATTGATTGTGGATAAACATTTTCCTCATTTGCAGCCCAATCGGGATTATGAACCGACCTCGGACGTGGATTTGAAGATTACGGCCGTTTACCGTATCGACATCGAAAGTTGGAGCGGTAAACAAAAGTTAGCCGACGACGATTTCCCCGGCGCTTTCTTTTTGGCTGATAAATTGGGAAATGAGGGAGAGAAATGACCTTTTTGATCGATCGTGAATATGTTATCCAGACTTTAGCCGATTTGGTACGCATCAATTCTGTTAACCCTTCCTTGTCGCCAACTGGGCCAGGCGAGGCGGAAGTTGGCGTGTATGTGGCTGAGGCGTTGAAGGGCTTGGGTTTGGAAGTGACAACGTATGAACTGGCCCCCAATCGGGTCAATGTGGTGGGGGTTTTACGCGGGGCGGGGAACGGCCGTTCAAAGAACGGTAAATCGCTTCTCCTTAACGCCCACATGGATACGGTTGGCGTGGATGGGATGGCTGACCCGTTTGGCGCGGAAATTCGGGACGGCCGTCTCTACGGACGCGGGTCGCAGGATATGAAAGGCAGTTTGGCGGCGATGATGGGCGCAGCTAAAGCGCTGGTGGATGGCGGGGTGCAGTTGGCGGGGGATTTGCTGATAACGGCCGTTGCCGACGAAGAATACGCCAGCATCGGCATGGAGGATTTGGTCAAAAACGTATCTGCCGACGCCGCCATCGTTACCGAGCCGACCGACATGACCCTCTGCCGCGCCCATCGCGGCTTCATCTGGTACGAAGTCGAAACCATCGGCCGCGCCGCGCACGGCAGCCGCTACGCCGAAGGTATCGACGCCAATATGCGGATGGGGCGTTTTCTGGCTCGATTAGACAAATTAGAACAGGAATTAATACAGCGTCAGCCGCACCCTTTGGCTGGCCCGCCCTCCCTTCACGCCTCTATCCTGCGCGGCGGTTCAGAAATCAGCGTGTACGCTGCAAAGAGCCATCTGACGCTAGAAAGACGCACCATCCCCGGCGAAACGCAAGACCAGGCGACTGCTGAATTGCAAACCATCATTAACCAGTTAGCCGCTGAAGATGATACGTTCAAAGCAAGCGTCAAACCCACGTTCCGGCGGGAACCGTTTGAAATCAGCGCCGATGCGCCTATTTCGCAAACGTTGGAACAGGCGATAACCAATCGCTTAGGCAGCCCGCCCACACACACCGGCCAAACGTTCTGGACGGATGCGGCGCTGCTGGCCGAAGCGGGTATCGAGACTGTCCTGCTTGGCCCCATCGGGCAGGGGCTGCACAGCGCCGAGGAGTGGGTGGATGTGCAGTCAGTTGTAGATTTAGCGGCGATTTTGGCGGAAACGGCCGT
>JANTGY010000415.1 GCA_024762695.1 Anaerolineae bacterium | reverse complement strand
ACGTGGAGCGGGCCGGGCCGAAACGAGCCGTCCAAACCGGCCAAATTTCGGCGGCGGCGATGAAGCGGGCCGTGATTTTGTTCGCGGCCCTCTCCGTTGCCAGCGGATTGGCGTTGATTGTGTGGTCATTGGGGACATCGGCGCTCTGGCTCTTCCTCGGTTTTGGGCTGTTGGGCGCGGCGGCGATTTGGGCGGCGATCAACTACACAGCGGGCAGCAACCCGTATGGCTACGCCGGGCTGGGCGACCTCTTTGTCCTTATCTTCTTCGGCTGGGCGGGGGTGATGGGAACCTATTTCTTGCAAACAGGACGCTTTGATTGGCTGATTATGCTGCCAGCGACGAGCTGCGGGCTGTTGGCGGTGACCGTTTTGAACGTCAACAACATCCGCGACATTGAATCGGATGCAAAGGCGGGCAAAATTTCGATTCCGGTGCGGTTAGGACCGGAGCGGGCGCGGATTTACCATTGGGCGTTGTTGGGAACGGCCGTCTTCACCGCCGCGCTCTACGTCATTTTGAATGGGAGCGGGCCGGGGGGCTGGTTGTTTGTTTTGGTTTTGCCGCTGATTTGGGGAAATGGAACGGCCGTTGCTCGCACCACCGATCCGCTTTTGCTAAATCCGCTGTTGAAAAAAACCTCGTTAATGACGCTGGCCTTCGTTATCGTGTTCGGTATTGGTCAATTATTTTAAAGCGGCGGGACGCTGTGCCCCATCAACAAAAAAAATAGGCCCTGAGGGCCTATTTTCGTTAGAGCGGCTATCGGGACTCGAACCCGAGATAACAGCTTGGGAAGCTGCTGTGATACCACTTCACCATAGCCGCGAATGCAGCGGAATTATAATCTTGCCGCCTAACCATGTCAAATGGATCATGATCTGCTAATCGCCTTCATTTTACACCTCCGCCCTACTCGGCGCGTTCAATAACGGCTCCCAGCGCGCGCAATTTATGCTCGATGCGCTCATAACCGCGATCGACCTGCTGAATGTTATGAATGACGGTCTCGCCCTCGGCGCAAAGCCCGGCCAAAATCATCGCCATACCGGCGCGGATGTCGGGGCTGGGCACGCCATGCGGACTGCCAAATAAATTCGACTGCCCCTCGATTAAGACGCGATGCGGATCGCACAAAACGATGCGCGCGCCCATAAACACCAGATTATCGGTAAAGAAAAATCGGCTTTCATACATCCAATCATGCAATAAAATGGACCCTTGGGCTTGGGTTGCCATGACAACGGCAATACTCATCAAATCAGGCGGGAAACCGGGCCAGGGCATGGGCTTGATTTCCAAAATTCGGCCGCCTAACGCGCCCTGAATCCTCATTGGCTGATCGGCGGGCACGATGATGTCGTTGCCGTCCACTTCCCAGACCACGCCCAGTTTTTCATAGACCAGCCGAATCATGCCCATGTTATGCGGGTCGGCGTCTTTGATACGGACTTCGCCGCCGGTTACGGCCGCTGCCCCAATAAAGCTGCCCACCTCCATAAAATCGGCGCCAATACGAAATTCGCCGCCGCTCAGCCGCTCTACGCCTTGAATTTTGAGCCGATTAGTGCCGGCTCCCTCGATTTTGGCGCCAAGCAGGTTAAGAAAATTACATAAATCGCGTACATGTGGTTCCGAAGCGGCATTGTCTATGATCGTCTCGCCGGGGGCCAAAACGGCGGCCATGATGGTATTTTCGGTTGCTGTAACGCTGGCTTCGGCCAGCAAAATGTAGCCAGCCCCGCGCAAGGGATTGGCTATCATGTGAAACTGACCCCGCTCTGGGGTGGTAATTTGTACGCCCAATGCTTCCAGCGCGCGCATGTGGGTGTCTAACGGCCGTCCCCCAATCACATCGCCGCCAGGAAGAGGCAGCGTAACCTGACCCATGCGCGCCAACATCGGCCCAGAAAAAACAAATGAGGCCCGCGTGCGGCTGGCTAGCGCTTCATCCAATTTGGTTTTGGCGATATTTTGGGCATGAATACGCCAGCTTCCGCTCCCCAAATCTTCAATCGACGCGCCCAAATCGCGCAAAATAAGGATGGTATTGCGCACATCCTGGATGTTGGGGATATTGTGCAGGATGACTGGCGCATCGGTCAGAATGCAAGCTGGAATCAATTTCAGGGCGGCATTTTTATTGCCGCTGGCCGTAATTGTGCCGCGTAAAGGGTGGCCGCCTTCGATAATGAATTTGCTCATGGTGACTCCTTGAAAGAAGGGATGAAGACTAAAAATTGAGTCTTCCCCAAAAAGGATAATTTCACCGCAAAGAAGCGGAGAACGCGGAGATTTTTCTCTGGTAACTTCTGAAACTCTGCGTCCTTTGCACCTTTGCGGTTAGTTTTTTCGGTTAAGTCAAAAAAACATACCCGTTTTTGCGTAAAAGTTGAAGGGATTGTAGCCAGCGGCCCAAGGCAAAGCAACCAACGAATCGCCTACGGAAAAGCAGGTAACAGTCGGCAAATTTGCAGGTGGCAAGTTTGCGAGTCCTCAATTACACTTGGCGCACTATGCCTTATTTAACGTTGAATGAACAACAGCTTTTTTACACGCAGAAGCGCGGCAAGCCAGATTTGCCGGCCGTTATTTTGGTGCACGGCGCCGGCAGCAGCCATTTGGGATGGCCGGCGGCGCTGCGTCGGCTGCCAGATTTTGCCGTTTATGGACTCGATTTGCCGGGACACGGCCGTTCCCATCCTCCTGGCCGCAGCAATATCGCCGCCTACGCTGATGATTTGGCTGCATTCATGGATAAACTACAGCTAAAACGCGCCGTCATCATCGGCCATTCGATGGGCGGCGCCATTGCCCAAACGACGGCGCTGCAACGGCCGGATTTGGTCGCCGGGCTAGTTCTGGTCGGTACGGGCGCCCGTTTGCCCGTTTCGGACGCTATTTTGGAGCAGGCGTTGACTGATTTTGCCGGGACGCTGGCCTTTGTAAATAAATATGCCTGGGCGCGGGGAACGGCCGTCGCCCTCGTCGAAGACAGCCACAAATTGATGACTGCGGCCGGACCGGAAACGCTGCATGGCGATTATGTGGCCTGCAACGCGTTTGACGTGCGCGACCGTTTACCCGAAATCACCGTGCCGACATTGGTTGTGGCCGGCACAATTGATATGATGACGCCGCACAAGTTTGGGCAATTTCTGGCCGAACGCATCCCCAACGCTGAATTGGTTACAATTGAGGGGGGCGGACATATGATGATGTTGGAGCAGCCTGGGGTTGTTTCATCAGCGATTG
>JANTGY010000414.1 GCA_024762695.1 Anaerolineae bacterium | reverse complement strand
CCAGATCAAAAAGATACCAACGGGCAAAACCGGCCGCGTCTGTCCATTCTCCTGTATTCGCGTCTTTTGCGGGCAGCAAATAACAAAAGAAAACGGCTTGTGCCTCATGATGTATATGCGCCTTGCCGCTAAACACACGCAGCGGCATCGCATTTAATCGCGCTTCTAACTCAGGGTAAGAGCGCATCAATTCTTGATAGGCCAACCGCATTTCTTCCAGCGAGGTGGTCGCGCCTTCGTAGGCGTGGTTAAACTCGCGCAGGGCTTCGTAATCATCTTCCGGCGTTAACAGTTTGCGCCCCTCGATGCCAAAGGTTTTGGAAATACGCAGCGTTTTGTGGGTGACACGCTCATACAGGCTGAGGATGCGGTTCAACTCCTCCGGCGGCAGGAAGTTCCAGATGCGCACCGTGCCGCGAACGGCTTCGGTGTGGGGATGGTCGGCGATGATGCGGGCTTCTACCTCCGGGTCAAGGCGGCGATCCACACGGCCGATGCGCTGCATGAGCCGTACCGGGTTCCAGTGCAAGTCATAGTTGATGATGCAGGTGGCGTCTTGCAGGTTCAAACCTTCGGACAAGACATCGGTAGCGATGAGGACGCGGGTTTCTGGCTCGCCGTTCTCCGCCAGTTCGGCGCTGCTGCTGTCATTGTAATAGGGGGAGAAGGCGCGAATGATGCGGCTGCGGTTGTCGCTGAGGCTGTCCACTTCGGCCAGCGGGCCAATGCCGGCGGCGCTCAACTGCTCCTGCAAGTAGCGGGCGGTGTTGATGAATTCGGTGAAAATCAGCACCTTTTGCTGTTTTAGCATGGGGTCTGTTTGCAGCAGGCGGATGAGCGTTTGCAGTTTGTCATCCTGCCGGGGATCAAAATCGGCCAGTTCACGCAAGAATTTAGCCAACTCGTCCATATCGAGTAAGCTGTCCATGACCATTTCGGTCACGTTGTATTTCAGGGGATCAAGTTTCTCGATTTTCTTTTTGAATTCTTCGGGGATGATGTCTTCATCTAAATCTTCATCGTCCACGCCGCCGGAGATACCCAACTGCTGCTTATGGTCACGGATGCGGGCCATGAGGGCGGCGTGTTGTTTTTCCCAGCGGGCGGCGGTTTTGGGGTTGTGCAGGCGGACGAAGTAAAGCAGTTTGAGAAGCAAATCTTCGCTGCTGGCTTCAAAGGCAACGGCCGAACTCTCGAACCGTTTGAGCAGCAGGGTGCGAATGAGGGCGACAACCTGGCTTAAGCGTCCTTTCTCGAATTCGTCTATGGCTTCCTGGTCTTCAGGGTGGCGCAAATATCGAATCGGGTTGTAGATGCCCAGAGTGAGCAGGGGTTCCCCTTTTTTGAAGGCGGTTTCCAGGAGTTGAAGGAGACGGCCGTAAGTCACTTCCAGCGAGTAGCTGGCAACCTGCGGGTCTTGCCGGATGGGGAACGAAACATCCTGTGAACTATCCTGCTCTAAACTTCGCTTGACATAGGCGCGGCTGCGCTGCACTACCAACTCCTGAAACAAATCGTCGCGGGAGAGGATTTCGTTGGCGGTGAGCGTGTCAATTTCGGCTGCCTGAGAACCGTTATTGTTAAGCAAAGCATCAATGGCTGCTTCCATCTGGCGAAAATGGCCGCGCAGGGTATGGATGCCCAGTTTATCGCGGAAGTAGTCAGGTTTCCGTCGTGAAAAATATTCCATAAGATGCATCAAATCATACAGGCTGTTGTTAATTGGCGTGGCCGTCAGTAAAAACATTTGTTTGTCGGCGGCGATCTCAAACAGCTTTTGGGAGCGTTGTGAGGACATATTACGAAAATGATGGGCTTCGTCAATGACAATGGCGTCAAAATCCTCTTTGATTTCCTGCATGTATTGGGGGAAACGGCCGCCGCGCAGCAGGTCGGTGTGGTTGTAGATAAACAAGGTGCTGATTTGACGTAGGGCACGGGGGAGATATTGGCTGATTTTAGCTTCCCAAACATCTTTTCGGGCTGACAAAGGCACAATCAAGGCGACTCGTTTGCGTTCAAATAACAGCCGCTCAATGACCATCAGGCCAATGAAGGTTTTGCCCAACCCGACCCCATCACATAGCAGTGCGCCCTTGTAGCGGCGGGCAATCTCTATCAACGCCTGATACCCTTCTTTTTGGTATTGGCTGAGGATGGGGTAAATCACCGATTCGCTTTTTTCCCATTCGCCGACAGAGAGTTCATGACTGCGGAAGTAAGCGGCCATCGCTTTGGCGTAGACTTCAAAAGGCGTGTAGGGGCGCGTGTGGCGTTCGATAGTGCGCAGAATGTCGGGGGTTACATCTTCGGCTTCATTCCAATGGCGTTCGTACCAGGCCTGGAGTTCTTCGACTTCGCGGCGAATCTGGATGTTTAGCTCGATATTCTGAAACAGGCCGGGCAGGGTGAAGTTGCTGGAGCCGACTAGCGCAGATGAGCCAACGACATCGAATTTACTGTGGGTGATGTAGGCTTTGGCGTGAAATTTTTTCTTGCGGTATACGCGAGCCTGGATGTGGCCGGTTTGGATAGCTTCGACGATGGCCGGAACGCCGCTGAGAAAGTCATCCTTTTCTTTGGCGGCTTCCAGGCTGTCATCCAGCCGGGTCGTTATCTGTTGCAGCCCGTTTTCAAAGGCTCTTTTGGTGCGTTTGCTGACTTCATCGCCCATGAGGATACGAATCGTTTCAAGCTGCTTCCATTTGCTGTCCAGAGCCAGCAGGGCGCCGATTTCAAAGTAGCCGGTGGCAATATCAAAGGCGCGGGCGATATCGCACCATTGGTGCAGGTAGTTGTGGACTTTCCAATCGTCGTCGGAATTGTCTACGATGAAGAGTTCACTGCCTGGTTTGTGGGTTGGTTTGATCATAGTCGTAAACGTGAAAGACCGCAAGATGATTGACGTTGGCAAATCGTTTTCAGCAACGACTGGTTATGATTTTTCAGTTATGCCTATCACAACTTTGAGGCATCTGCGCCGCTGGTTACTGCCTGATTATCGTCCCGAATGGATATATTAAGTTTATTGTACTGACGTTGGCGGTAATTGGCGAGGGGGTTATGTTTTTTTTGTACGGTTTTAGCTGGCAACTGGCAGTCGAACGGTAAACGTCGTTCCCTTCTCCGGTTCGCTTTGCACGGCAATTTCGCCGCCATGCGCCTCAACGATGGCTTTCGTGATAGCCAGTCCCAGGCCAAACCCGCCGGTCGTCCGGGCGCGGGCGTCGTCTACGCGGTAAAACCGTTCAAATA
>JANTGY010000413.1 GCA_024762695.1 Anaerolineae bacterium | reverse complement strand
GTGATGTCGAAGGCGTCAATTTCGGCGAGCTGGCAGAGACGGCGGACGCGGGTGGCGAATTCGTCTTTGCTCCAGTAGGTGAGGGTGAGGGATTCGGGTTCGCCGTTTTTGGTTTGTTCGATGTAGACGATGGTGCCGGTAACGGCCGTTACCGCCCCTGTCGGCAGCAAATTGCGGCCCAATAACCCGTTGATGAGCGTAGATTTTCCCACGCCCGTCCCGCCAAAAAAGACCAGCGTGTAGGTGCGTTGGCCGAGAATTTTCTGCGCTTCGTCAATGTTGAATTGGGCGTCCGGCACGGCGCGGATGAGGTAGTCGCGGGTGTTGTCAATGGTGCGCTGCAAATCCAGCCACTGCTCGACTTGGGCCGGGCTGATGTGGGGTAAGGTCTCCAGCGAGGTTTTGAGGTCTGCGTATTTGTCTTTCTTTTTAGGACTCATGTTTATTCCTTCCTTGATTGCGTGAAGCGTGATGCGTGATGCGTAATTCGTAATTCGTAATTGATTACGCATCACGGATTACGGATTACGATTCGCGTTTTACGTTTTACGTCTTGGTTGTCTCCTGACTTTTCTTGCCAATTTATGGGCAATGATGCTTGCCTCAAGCAACCTCGGAGGTTGCCTGATACTTTTTATACGCAGGAGGGTGTAGAAGGTTGCAAGATGGTGGATTGGGCGGGGAAACGGCCGTTTCCAGGGCAAAGCGTCTGCTAAATAGTGCATGAGATAGCTGGATGGCCTATTGATTCGCTCTGAGGGTTATGCTATGATGCTGGTACAGCTTTCTGACGCAGTGCGTCAAAGGGGCTTGAGATGATGAAGGAATTGATACGAAATAGATTTCAGACAAAAAAAGGCGTTGTTGTATGGATACGGCCGTTATTGCCCACCGACGCACCCCATTTAGTTGATATTTTTAAGCACATGAGCGCCGACAGCCGCTACAGCCGCTTTCATCAGCCGCTGGACAGTGTGGCTCCGGAGCGCGTTTGGCGGGAAGCGGAAGCGATTGCCCAAACGCCGCAGCAGGAGGGAATTATCGCTTTTGCCGATTTGCCCGACCAGCCCCATGCGCCCATTGGCGCGGCCCGGTATGTGTGTACGGGAGATGGCGTGGCGGAAACGGCCGTTTCTGTCCGCGACGATATGCAAGGTGAAGGCATCGGAACCTATTTGCTCAGTGTGTTGGCCGAAGAAGCGCGGGCGCAGGGCGTGCAGCAGTTGGCGGCGACCATTCAAAATGCCAACAAGGCGATTGTCCACGTATTGAATCGGCTGCCTTACCCGTATACGAAGACGGCCGTCGGCTCAGAGTCCGAGCTAACCCTTGATTTGACGGCATTGAAATAACCGATAGAAGATTATAAGAGTTTCCGAAACTTTTGTAATCTTTGCCAGAGCGCAGGGTTGATGGAATAGCCATCATCCTGCGCTCTTTGCTTGTTCAGGGTAAAATGCGTTCGCAACAATCATGAGGCAATTGCGTATGGAGAGCGAGTTTTCATATTCAATTTGGAGAGAATTATGCGAATTATATTGTATTTAGGAAAAGGCGGGGTAGGGAAGACGACTGTGGCGGCGGCAACGGCCGTGCGCAGCGCCGAATTAGGCTACAAAACCCTGGTCGCCAGCACCGACATCGCGCATAGTCTGGCCGATTCCCTGGACACGGAACTAGGATCAGAGCCAGTACAGGTGAACGAAAATCTGTGGGCGCAAGAAATTAGCGTCGTGGCCGATATCCACAGCCATTGGGGCACGCTGCAAAACTTTGTTTCCGGCCTCATTGTCAGCGGTTCCGGCAGCGTCAACAACGTCATCGCCGACGAGTTGTCGGCCTTCCCCGGTATGGATGAGATTGTCAGTTTGCTGCACATCAGCAAGCAGGCCAAAGAACGTAATTTTGACCGCGTGATTATTGATGCCGCGCCCACGGGCGAGACGATTCGGCTGCTGACGATGCCCGATACGTTCCGTTGGTATGCCGGTCATATCAATCGGTTTGAAACGGGGGTGGCGAAGGTGTTACGGCCGTTTGCTTCCCGCTTGCTCAAAGGTCCGGCCGAGATTTTAGATGCGCTCAATGATTTGGACGCCGCTACCGCCGAACTGCGCGCAACCCTCAGCGATCCCGAAATTAGCAGCTACCGCGTGGTTTTGCAGCCGGAAAAAATGGTCATCCGCGAGGCCGAACGGGCTGTCAGCTACCTGGGGTTGTTCAATTATCCGGTAGACAGCGTGATCATCAATCGCATTTTGCCGGAAGGGTTAGATGAGGGCGAGTTTTTCCAACGGCGGCGCGCGTTGCAGGCCAAATATCTGCAGATGATCGAGGATAACTTCAGCCCGCTGCCGTTGTGGCGCGCGCCGTATTATGCTGATGAGGTAGTTGGTTTGGCGGCGTTGTCCCGTTTGGCGACTGACTGCTTTGGCGAGAGCGACCCCGGCGATGTTTTCTATAGAGGCTCGCTGCAAGAGATTACGGAAACGGCCGTTGGCGGCTACCAACTACGCATTCCCATGCCATTTGTTTCCAGCGGCAGCGTCAAATTGCGTAAACGAGGCGACGAGATGTTCATCACCATCGGCAACTTTAAGCGGGAAATGATTTTGCCAATGGTTTTGGCTAAACGGAAGGCGGCAGGCGGCCGTTTACGGGATGGCTTTTTGGAGATTGATTTTATGCCTTTGGAAGAGATTGTGCCTGGCGGATAGCAATTAGCCGTTAGCTTTTAGCAAGTGGTGAACCGCCAACCATGATTGTGGTTGGCGGTTTTTTGATGGGAGTCGCAACTTTTGTCGATGGCCTGCGTAATGCCGGATAGTCTAACGAAATCGAGACATTGCAAAGTGACAATATTCAATTGAAAATGGAGTAAAAGAAAATGAGTGAAGAAACTTATGAAAAAATTGATGTAGAAGAAGAAACGACGGAGCAGGAAGACAAAAGCTGGACGGAAGAAATTTCCGTTGCCGGTTCGGAATTGGTGGATATGGTGAAAAAGCTAGTCCATGAGACAACCGTGCGCCGCATTGTCATCCATAATGAAGCGAAGCGGATTAACTTTGAATTCCCGCTGGCTTTAGGCGTTGTGGGCATTGCCTTGCTGCCCGTTTGGGCGGCTGTGGCTATGATTGCCGCGTTGGTCACGGACTGCAAGATTTTAGTGGAACGTGTCGAGAAACAGCCAGTTACCGAGTAGATAATTCCGGGACGCAGATAAACGCAGATAAGCGAAGCGACAAAATCCGT
>JANTGY010000412.1 GCA_024762695.1 Anaerolineae bacterium | reverse complement strand
GCAAACGAGGTGACACCATGATGAATCTAATGAAAATCGAGGGTTATCAGGCTGTTATTCAGTATGACCCAGAAATCGAGATGTTCCGGGGCGAGTTCATTGGTCTTAATGGCGGCGCAGATTTTTATGCCAGGGATATTGATGGTTTATATAAAGAGGGCGCGTTGTCATTGCAGGTTTTTCTTGAAGCCTGTAAAGCGCGTGGTATTGAACCCAGAAAAGCATATTCTGGAAAATTCAATGTTCGGATTACACCTGAGTTACATGCTGAAGCTGTAACTGCTGCGGCGGCGAAAGGTAAAAGCCTTAACCAGTGGGTTTTTGACGTTTTGGGTCATGCTGTTCATTCTTGATTTTTGCCGCTTACCTGGGCGGTAAGGAAAAGCTGTGCGGCTGGTTTGTGGGGCAGGTGATGAAGGCCACGCGGGGCAAGGCAAATCCGGGTTTGGTCGGCAAATTGCTTGGAACAGCGTTAGAAAATCGACGCGAAAACTAGATATTAGCATTCATGACGTACTCTAAAATCTGGCCTCCCCCCTTTTTATGCTATAATCCGGCACGTTAATGAGGTTAGATTATACATAAATGACGTCCAGTTTTGAAACGCAGCCTCGCCCCGGTATCCGATTACCAGCCTGGGCGTTTATAGCCATTATTTTGCTGGGAGCGCTCGCTTTTATTGGGAGTTCAGTCTGGCTTTACCGTACAATTCGCGGTATGTCCTCCACCCTGGAAATAAGCAGCCCCGATTTTGGCGCGGTGGCCGAACCGATCCCTGGCGCAGCCATTACTGTGACCGAAACTGCCGATGAGGCGCAAGAAGAACCCCTCCCCCTACTTTCCACCGATGCGTTGAAACCCTGGTCGGGTCAAGAGCGCATTACCATTTTGCTTTTGGGTATCGACCAACGCTGCGAGGACGACGGCCCAGCGCACACCGACAGTATGATGGTGTTGACGATTGACCCCGTTTCTTTAACCGCATCTGTACTATCGCTGCCGCGTGATTTGTGGGTAGAGATTCCCGGTTTAGAACTAGACCGCATCAATCAAGCTTATTACTTCGGCGAACTGTATGAATATCCTGGCGGCGGGCCAACCCTGGCAATGGAGACGGTCGCGGCGACCTTGGGCGTCTCTCTCGATTATTATGTTACCGTCAACTTTGACGCCTTTATTGAAATAGTGGATTTAATTGGCGGCATCACAATTGATGTGCCGGAAACGATTAACGACCCGGCTTATCCCGACCGCTGCAACGGTTATGATCCTTTCTACATTTCAGATGGAACACATCGATTAAATGGCGAAGATGCATTGAAATATGCGCGGACGCGGGCGACGTTTGGCGGCGATGTGGACCGCGCCGGTCGACAGCAGGCGGTGATTTTGGCGGCCCGCGACCAAATTTTGCAGTTAAATATGCTGCCTCAACTCATGGCCCAATCGCCCCGTTTGTGGCAGACGCTTCAAGATAATGTGCGCACGAATTTGTCGTTAGATCAGGGATTGCAGTTGGCGTTACTGATGCAGGATATTCCCCGCGAGGACATTCAAACGGCCGTCATCGATTACAACTACGTCTACAATGAAATCACCCCTGACGAACGGCAGGTTTTAGTCCCCAATCGGGATGCAATCCGCGAACTGCGCGCCGATTTATTTGCCCCGACGCTCATCCCGCCGCCCGACATTGCCGATTTGCCCGACAAAGCGGCGGCTGAAGCGGCGCGGATCGCCTTGCACAATGGCACGGCCGTTTTTGGTCTAGCCGCCGCCACCGAGACATTCTTGCAACAATACAATGTCAACATCGTCGAGATTGGCAACGCCGAATCCGCCGCTTACCGCGCTTCGCAAATTATTGATTACGGCAATCACCCCGATACGACATTGTACCTGGCTCAACTTATGCACGTGCCGCCGTTAAACATCCGTTACGCAGATAAACCGGAGGGGAAATACGACGTCCTCGTCATTATTGGGGATGATTGGCGGGCGCCTGAGCCGTAACCGTTTGGGGCGCGGCTGTCTATCGCTTGCCCGCCATTGAGGAGATGATGAGGAAACGCAGTGCGTTGTGGAAACGAATCCTGGGGGCAACCTTTCTTGTTCTGACTGCCGCCGCTTGCCGTGCGGTTGTGGAAGAGGAAACGCCGCCCCAGCCGACTGACACGGCGACTTTGACCCCGGAAACAGAGACGACGGCCGTCGCCCAAGCCTCTACCGCCACCCCTGACCCCTTAGCGTCCGAGGCTCCCCCCGCGCCGCCCAAACCCACGCCACAGCCCACCAGCAGCATCATTGCCATCAATGGGCAGCGGGTTGGCAGCGAAGCGGCGGGCATGGAAATGGCGATGCCGCCGGGCTGGACTGACTTATCGGCCGAGTTGGATGTGGCCGCTGCCGCCAATCCGCTGGGGTTGAATGTCTTACTGCTGGCCGATTCGGGACGCACCGGGCGTAATGTGTTGGCCGGCAAGAGCTTGACGACGGGGGCGTTTAGCGTGGGGATGATGGTTAATCAACCATTGGCCGCCGCCGATCCGGTAACGGCATTGACGCAAATAGTCGCCAGTTTGGACACGGCCGTTTCTCCCCTCAATCAAGCCCAACCCATCGCCGCCGGCAGCGGCTTTGGCGCGGGAGCCGTCATTGAAGTGACGGGCGATTTACTCGGCCTTTTTACCGGCGACAGCGCTAATTTGCGTTCGCGTCTGCTGTTGTTCCCTTCACCCTCCAGCGGTTCGCCCGACGGCCGTACGGCCGTCCTTTTCCTCTTCAGCGCGCCCGCCAACCAATGGGAAACCCACGCTGCCGCTTTTGACCAGATGGCCGAAACCATCGTCATTCACAACGTTCAGAGCGCCTATGCCTTAAGCGCCGGGGCGGTAAATGTGCGCGGCAATTTGGTAGATAACCATGGTATGACCGGCAAACTGAATCAGGGCGTAACAGACGTTTGGACATTCACGATTGATGAATCCCGCTACGCGACCATCAGCCTGTCGCCAGAGGATACGGCCCTGGATTTAACTCTGACTATCATTAGCCCATCCGGGCAAACGGTAGCCCACGTGGATGGCGGGTATGCCGGGGCGACTGAAATTGCCGCCGACATCTTGTTGACTGAAAACGGCCGTTACGCCATAGAAATCAGCGACTTTTTCGGCGAATCCGGCCGTTACATCATCAGTCTGGCCTTAAACGACGAACCTAAATTCAGCGACGCCGGAGAAATTCGGCCGGGACAGGGCATTCAAAGCGTG
>JANTGY010000411.1 GCA_024762695.1 Anaerolineae bacterium | reverse complement strand
GGCGTCGCCAGGCGCGCAGCGCCGAGGCGACGCCCCTAAAGATTGGTCATTAGAATTTGAAGCGTACAAGTTTTTTTATGAGTTTGGAAAGACCCTGCCGTTTTCCCTGAGTAAACTACAAAGAATTAGCGCCTTTGGTCGACGGCCGTGTGCGCAGCGACGTTGCCTTCTCCAATTACGTCTTTTACCGTCAAATTCTGGAAGAGATAATTACCGGATAAACGTCTCCCACGCTGATAGCGATATTAGAATTCCTTTCCCTGTTCGGTTTAGCCAAATGTTAAGGGTATACTCGCTTGAGGTTGTAACTTTTAACTAATTGCGTAGGTCATTCCTACGCAGGCAGGAACCCATGAAATGAATGTCCGCCTGCGTGCGTATGGCAGCCGAGAGATACCTGAACAAAATTCATTATGTCACTTATTTTTGCGCTCTTTGCGATTGTAGGACTTATTATTTTCGCCAATTGGCTCGTTGTTTTGAACCGGGATGATTTTAATCGCTTGTTCGATTGGTTTTTGTTGGCTTTTAATGCGTTGATTTTGACGCTGGGTTTGGCGCTATTGTTGGCCCCGCCGGAATTGTTGGCCTTTTTCCCGGCAGCGGGCGCGGCCAGATTGCAAAACCCTATGGCGGCAGGGGGCGTGTTGTTGGGCACGGCCGTTTGGGGCGTGTTGGTCAGTTTCCGAACCGGGCGCGCTTTGTTGGGCCGCTGGCTGCCCATCAAGCCGAAGTCGCCGGTTCATGGGCTGGCTCTGGTTTTCAGCGGCGCGTTGGCTGGCTCAACCCTGCTGACGTTGACTCAGGGAGGATTGGAAGGAATGGCGGAAACGGCCGTGCCCACGCCTCTCGGTGATTTTGTGTTGCAGCAGTCCCTGTTTGTTTTGCTGGCGGCGTTGGGCGTGGGGATTGCCATCCGTCGCCGTTTGCCAGATTTATGGAGGCGCCTGGGTTTGGAACGGCCGTCGCGCCAACAAATCCGCTTTGGCTTACGTTGGATTGCCATCCTCCTTGTTGTTCAGTGGGGCGTGGGATTGATTTGGGCGCTCATTTCGCCGGAGCAATCAGAATTATTAGGCGGCATCAACGACATTTTGGTGGGGAATTTTGATACGTTGGGCGAATGGATTGTAGTCGCTTTAGGGGCCGGTATTGGCGAGGAAATTCTTTTTCGCGGCGCTTTGCAGCCTGTATTTGGCCTTTGGTTCACTTCCATTCTTTTTGCTGTGGCCCACATCCAGTACGGCATTACGCCCATCACCTTGTTGATTTTTGTCATCAGTCTGGCGCTGGGTTACATTCGGCGTCGCAGCAATACGGCCGTCGCCATCTTTGTCCATGCCGGTTATGATTTTGTGCTGGGCTTAATTTATTTGTTAGCGGTGTATTTAGAACCCTTGGCGAGTTAATACATTTGCACATCATTTGGGCGCTGGCAAACTTGCTAACTCGCCACAGTTTGCTATAATTCTCGCGTTCGGGGCATGGCGCAGTTTGGCTAGCGCGCTTCAATGGGGTTGAAGAGGTCGTGGGTTCAAATCCCGCTGCCCCGACTACAAGCTAATAAACGCCGCGTTTGATAACGCGGCGTTTTGCATTCATTTAGGAAGAGGTGACAGCCATGAGTAAGGAGCAAACCAAACGCGTGCATCATATCGCCATTTGGGCTTCGTTGTTGTTGGGGAGCGCTCTTAGTGTGATGTCGCTGGCGGCTGAACTGTTGGGGCTTGATCTCACGCCCGGTTTTGGCATTGTGCAGATGTTTCAGCTTTTGTTAGGTATCACATTTTTTACTGTGGCCGCATTTTTGTATTTGAAGCGCTTACGGCCCGCCAATGCGCCCCGTTCTTTGCAGGCCGACATTGGCGGGCGATTGGCGGCGACTGGCCTGATTTTTGCTTATGTGGCTGGTTTGTCGGATTTGATTGGGATTGGGACACATGTAGAGCCGAGTTTTGAACGGCCGTTTGTCGGCCCATTGCAGTTAGGTGGATTGGGGCTGGGCGTATTGTCCATCATTGTTGGGATTGTGCTTTATTACACCAGTCGCGGCGCCCGCGATGCCTCCTCGATGGAGTTCTTGGTCAATAATCAGCAGTAGACAATATCGGAAATAAGAATTGATCCACAGATTGCATCGATTACACAAATTTATTGTTTTCAATCTGCGTAACCGGCGGATAGATTTTTCGACGTAATGTTAATTTCAATAATGTCTATTAAGGTGTCAGGATTGGCTTAATTTATCGGCTTGACGCATCAGCCCTAACAAAACCGCAATAACGGCCAGCACGTAAACGATTGTTGGTCCCACACTGCTGACAATAAAACTCCCCTCATTGAGTTTAAATACAGACGAAACGGCCAGCCAGAGTAAACTGCTGTTGAATACGCGCATCAGGACAACGGCCGTATAACTGCCCGCCAGCGCTGTTGTGGAAGAGTGGAGCCGGGTCGAAATGTACATTCCCGTAAAACCAGCGAATAGAATTTCCAGGAAGGGCCGGATGACGGCCGTAACCCCCACAGCCGCCCCCCAGATGGACAGCGAACTCTCGTTGGCGATTCCACTGCCGAATGAGACATCCGCAAAAGTTAAACTGCAAGTCAGCATCAATCCTTGCAGCAAACTGAGCGCAAACAAAATCGGCCAGATGCGCAGCCGCCCCAACGCCCCAAATAGTTTGGCCAACACAATCGAGCGGGTGGATAAAGGCGTAGCCCGTAAAATGTCCCACGTGCCCCGGTCTAGCTCCATGCTGATGGTCGGCGCAGTCAAGGCCGGAGCCATTAACATGCCAAACATGGTCAATCCGTTCAACAAAATACCGGGCAGGCAGAGAAAACAGTAAAAAGCCAGCAGGGCCTCATTCCCGGCCAGCAGCGCCGGGTTAGCGCTGCCGGCGCACAATCCAAAAACAATCGCCGCCAGCACTACAAATGGCGAAAAGCGGCTGAGATTATCGTAAAATTGATTAGGCTTGCCCCAACCACCCCGCTCCCGTTGATACACCGGGTTCTGCGGTAAAGCGCGCCACCATCGCCACCAGGAAAAAGGGTTCATTTTGGGTGCTTGGTAATTGGTAATTGGTAATTGGTAATTAGTAGTTGGTAATTAGTTGGTAATTGTTTTAATTGATTATTCCTTTTGTCACCTGCAAGAACACATCCTCCAAATCGCCGGTTTCTTCGCTGAAGGAGTAGATGGGCAGACCGGCGGCGATCATGTCGGCCAGGAGTTGGCTGAGGGCCGCGTCGTCGCCGGAGAAATCGAAGCGGAC
>JANTGY010000410.1 GCA_024762695.1 Anaerolineae bacterium | reverse complement strand
ACCACGCCGCTGCGCGGCGCCATCAAATGAACGAAAACGGGACACATCTCTTATCTGTGTTCATCCGTGTTAATCCGTGTCCCATTTTCACGGGAGAAGATGGATTCCCGCCTGCGCGGGAATGACGGCAAAATGGGACTACTGAAAACCCGTGCCGTTTTCCCTGAGTAAACCACAAAGAATTAGCGCATTTTTTATCAAAATGCTTTTTGTGGTTCACCTAAGTTGCCGCTTTGGGGGTGGTTCGCTACAGTTTAGGCCAAAATAAATAGCAAAGGAAGAATCATGAGCAGTCCCCAATTTGAAGCAATTCGCCAATTTCTTCGGGCTAACCCGACGCCTGACGATGTTGATTTTCCACAACAACGCGAAACAAACGATGCGTTGGCCGCCCAAACGCCGTTACCCGCTGATGTCTATACCGAGACTGTTCAAATGGGCGGCGTGGCTGGATTGCTGATCGCTTCACCGGGCGTAGATGATCGGCGGCTCGTACTTTATTTGCACGGCGGCGGTTATTGTACCGGATCGAGCCTTACGCATCGGGATTTTGGTTGGCGGTTTTCGGCGGCGGCCGGAGCGCGAGTCTTGCTGCTTGATTATCGGCTGGCTCCCGAACATCCTTTCCCAGCGGCGGTGGAAGATACGTTGACCGCCTACCGCTGGTTGTTGGCGCAGGGTTTCGACCCCGGTCAAATTGCTATTGGCGGCGATTCGGCTGGCGGTGGATTAGCGGTGGCGGCATTGGTTGCGCTGCGTGATGAGGGAACGGTCTTGCCGGCAACGGCCGTTCTCATCTCTCCCTGGACCGATTTAACCGGCTCCGGCGACTCGATCCGCTCCAAAGCCGACGCCGACCCGCTGCTGACCGCCAATCGCTTGGCCGACTTTTCCCATGCCTATTTGGGCGAAGCCGACCCGAAAAACCCGCTCGCTTCCCCATTGTTCTCCGATTTGCGCGGCTTGCCCCCACTTCTCATCCAGGTTGGCGAGGCCGAAATCCTGCTCGACGATGCCGTTCGGCTGGCCGAAAAAGCCCAGGCCGCCGGCGTGGACGTTACGCTGGATGTTTGGGAGGAGATGTTCCACGTTTGGCACGGTTTTGCGGCCGTTGTGCCCGAATCACAAGAGGCCATTGCCCAGGCAGGGGAGTTTATTCAGAAACATTTTGGGGAACGGCCGTGAGTAACGCGCGAGTTAACCGTAATTTGTAACCAGTAAACTTGACTTTACCGAAAAAACTAACTGCAAAGGCGCAAAGGACGCCGAGTTTCAGAAGTTACCAGAGAAAAATCTCCGCGTTCTCCGCGTCTTTGCGGTGAAATTATCCTTTTTGGGGAAGACTCAAACTTGTTCAGGCTCTTATTTCGCTCTCTTCGGCTAACAACGCGTAGAGGCGAGGGTGCGCTGCATAAACCCCACGATATTTTTCTGGCAGTAGGGCCGCAATGCGGCACATAACTTCATCCGTTTGCGCTGCCATGTAAGCGTCGCGATTCTTGCGATCCATTGGCGGCAGGCGGAACGGCTCGCCAGCCCGAACGGTGATGTCTAATCGCTGCAGCCGGCGCAGGCGCATTTTGACGACACGGTCTTCTGTGCCCGTCAAAACTATTGGCATAATGGGGACATTAGCCTTTGCCGCCAGGAAAACGGCGCCGGGCTTACCCTGTTGCAGCGCTTCGGTGGGGCTGCGCGTTCCTTCTGGGGCGACAGCCAGAATGCCCCCTTGCCGCAGGCGTCGCGTCGTTTCACGGAGGGCGTGAATGTCGGCATCAAATCGGTTAATCCAAATTACATCCAACTTCTTTCCAACCCAACGCCATAAAGGGGATTTCTCATACTTTTCGGCCACCAGCATAATCACGTCGGTGCGGTCGATTAAGATGTAACCTAACATCGCATCCAGGCGGCCTAAATGATTAGACACGACAATGACGGTTTCCGTGTCGGGAACGCGATCAAAATCAATCAATTCGATGTTGGCGATCAAGCGCAAAACAATTCGGGCAATAAAACGAACGCTTTTTAGAAACATAGGACAACCTCGATGAAAGTTGATCGGAATTATAACATTGCCATTGTCTAGATTCACCCCAGCAGTGATTCGGCGCAGGTCAACGCGCCCTCGCCAACATGACCGCCATCTTCGTAAGACCACCAGGCGGATAAAACCGCCTGAGCGATGCCCCAGCCGACAAGTCGTTCGCGCTCAACGCCGAGGCGTTCGACAAATTGATCGATGCGGCGGGCTTGCATGCGTTTCAGATCAGGCCAGTCCGTTATGCGGTCGATGGGGTTACGCAGCCAGGCGCCAACTTCGTAGGCCGGTTCGCCGACGACGCCTTTGGGATCGAGGGCCAACCAGGGGGCGCGTTGGGCGCGCAGAATGTTCCAATGATGCAGGTCGCCGTGCAGCAGGACGGGTTCGGCTTGGGTTGCCAGTAGTTCGGCGAAAAGGGATTCGGCCGTTTCGACTAATTGGGGGGGGAATGGCCCGGTTCCCCCGTCAAATTCGCGGCGTAATTTCACCATGCCCTGCGCCCATTTTTCAACGGTAGGGAAGGAGTGGCTGGGAGGAGCCGGCTGCCATAAATTTTGCATGACTTGGGCGGCAACTGCCGTTGCCTCTTCATCATCCTCCACTGTAACCAACGGCGTACCCGGCTGGAGCCGCTCCAGCAGCATAATCCCCTGTTCTGGGTCGGCATCGAGGAGTCGGACGATGCCCCGCCCATCATAAAGGCGCAGCGCCTCAATTTCTGTTAGCAGTTCAGGATTGGGGACGCCGATTTTGAGGACGACTTCGGTTCCGTCAGCGCGAACGGCCGTCGCCGCAAAATTATAGGAGAGATTGGGAAACGGCCGTTTCACCGTCAGCCCCCATCGTTTTTCGCAGTCAGCGATGAGGGCAGGCAAGTTTTTCAACCAATTGGCGCCGGTTTCGCCGTATAATCCAATCGTGGTCTGGGCGAATTTTGTGGGAGTATGCCAATTCATAACGCTAATTAGCGGTGACGGAACCAGGCCATCGTCGTTTCAACGCCAGTTTGATAAGGTGTAGGCGTTACGTTGCCAAAAACGCGGTCATAGTCGCTGTGATCAACCTCAAAAGGCGCCTCAAATTGGTAAAGCATCTCTTTAACTTCCCGAATGACTGGGTTAAACAGCCCCATCAGCGTTAAGATGAACCCAGACGCGGGCCGAAACTGTGTTGGATGGCCGGCAGCTTCGTAAATCATCGTCAATAACTCGCGGGATGGGATGGCTGGCGCATTGGGCGTATGCCAGATTTTACCCAACGCTTCCTCTCTCTCTCC
>JANTGY010000409.1 GCA_024762695.1 Anaerolineae bacterium | reverse complement strand
GGCTGCCGCCTTTGGTGACTAAATCGTCTATGGCAACGGCCGTTTCCCCCACTTCCCACAACCCTTCAATCATTTTACCCGTGCCATACCCTTTGGCATTCTGGCGCGGGTAGATGAGGGGGCGGTTCATGTCCAGGGCGACGGCCGTACCGATGGGCAGCCCGGCCATGGGTATACCGGCCAGCCGGTCGAAAGTGAGTTTTTCCAGGATAGCGCGGTAAACGGCCGCTGCCTGCCATAACGCTTTGGGAAAAGAAACCAACAGTCGTAAATCCAGATATATCGGCGACATCTGCCCGCTGCGCAGTTTAAACTGTCCCAGCCGCACCGCGCCAATATCAAACAAAGTCAGGGTCAACGATTCGATGTTAGAATTTATACCGGTCATAAACAAGTATCATGACACAAAGCCAGCGCTTAATCAAGCGGTTTTCATCTAATTCGTGCAATTGCGACAAATTATCTACAATAGGCTAATTGACGATTTTTGAAGTAAGGAAAAGCGACTCATGCCTGAGCAATTCGTATCCGAAGAAGCGATGGCCGCCCTGATTGGCGGCTATCATGGCGATCCTTTTAGTATTTTAGGCCCGCACCGAACAGAAAGCGGGCTAATAATCAACGCCTTTCTCCCCTTTGCCGTTGAGGTCAAGGTAATTCGTTCTGTAGATGAAGCTGAAACGCCAATGGTTCGATTGCACGATGGCGGCTTTTTCCAGGCTCATTTTCCGGGTGAAGAAGATATTTTTGCTTACCGGTTTCGCATCGTCACCGATGTGGGCGATACGCTGTTTGCCGAAGACCCTTATGCTTTTTCCAGCCTGTTTACCGAGTTTGACGCTTATTTATTGGCCGAAGGGACGCATTTACAAATGTATGACCATTTGGGAGCGCATCTACGCGAAATGAACGGCCGTACCGGCGTTCTCTTTGCTGTTTGGGCGCCCAGCGCGCTGCGCGTCAGCGTTGTCGGGCCATTTAACCAGTGGGACGGCCGTCGCCATCCCATGCGCTTCCATCCCAACAACGGCATCTGGGAACTCTTCATCCCCGACCTGAAAGAAGGCGAGCTTTATAAATATGAAATCAAAACCCGTTACCAGGATTATCTGGTCAAAAAGGCCGATCCAGTCGGCTTTTTCAGCGAAATGCGTCCCAAAACCGCCTCCATTGTTTGGGACATCGACAAACATCAGTGGCAAGACGAGGCTTGGCTGGCCCAACGGCCGCAGCATAATGGGTTAAACGCGCCCATAAGCGTTTATGAAGTTCATCTCGGTTCCTGGCGGCTCAAAAACGGGTGGGAATGGCTCACTTACACCGACCTGGCGGAACAGCTTATCCCCTATGTCAAAGAAATGGGCTACACTCACATCGAACTGATGCCCATTGCCGAACATCCCTTCGATGGCTCCTGGGGCTATCAAGTCACCGGCTACTTCGCCCCTACCAGCCGCTTTGGAACGCCGGATGAGTTTATGGCTTTTGTAGACGCCTGCCATCAAGCAGGCATCGGCGTTTTGCTCGACTGGGTTCCGGCCCACTTTCCCACCGATGAACACGGGTTAGGTTTTTTCGACGGTACACACCTATACGAACATGCGGATCCTCGTCAGGGCGCGCATCCTGATTGGGGTACGTTGATTTTCAATTACGGCCGTCAAGAAGTCCGCCAATTCCTCATCAGCAACGCCCTCTTCTGGCTAGATAAATACCACATAGACGGCCTGCGCGTAGACGCCGTCGCCTCCATGCTCTACCTCGACTTTTCCCGCAAATCCGGCGAATGGCTGCCCAATCGCTACGGCGGCCGTGAAAACATCGAAGCCATCGAATTCATCCGCGCCTTCAACGACCGCGTCCACGAAACGTTCCCCGACGTGTTGACCATCGCCGAAGAATCCACCTCCTGGGGCGGCGTAACCCGGCCAACAAGCGAAAACGGCCTCGGTTTCGACCTGAAATGGAACATGGGCTGGATGCACGACACCCTCAAATACATGGGCGACGAACCCATTCACCGCGCTCACCATCAGGGCGAATTGACTTTCTCCATGCTCTACGCCTTCAGCGAAAAATTCTTGCTGCCCTTCTCCCACGATGAAGTTGTCCATCTAAAAAAGAGCATGTTGGACAAAATGCCCGGCGATGTATGGCAAAAATTCGCCAATTTGCGTTTGCTGTATGGCTACCAATGGGCGCATCCCGGCAAAAAGCTGATGTTCATGGGTGGAGAATTTGGTCAATGGCAGGAATGGAGCGAAGCGCGCAGCCTGGATTGGCAGTTACTAGACGGCGATGAGAAACATCAAGGATTGCAGCAGTTCGTGCGTGAATTGAACCAATTTTACCAACACAACTCACCCCTATACGAAAACGACAACTCGTGGGAGGGGTTTACCTGGCTCGATTTCCGCAATTATCAACAAAGCATCCTGGCCTTTGCCCGCCACGCCGCCAATGCAGAAGACATCATAGTCGTTTGCAATTTCACGCCGGTAGTGCGAGAAAATTATCGCATCGGCGCGCCGCAAGCAGGAATATACGTTGAAGCGCTCAACAGCGACGCTGTGGTTTATGGCGGCAGCGGTGTAACTAATGATAAACCTATCTCCAGCGTTCCCACGCCCTGGCAGGATCAATCGCACTCGATTCAACTAAATTTACCGCCTTTGGGGGTTGTATTCCTCAAACGCGCCGCCCGTCCGTAGTCAAACTTCGCCATCCGCGGAATGGCGAGCTGCCAATGGGGAAATGGCGCCCTGGAAGCTGCGACTGCGTACCTGACTGCAAGCCGGACAGGGAATATAGGCGAGGTCTGCACGTCAGACATGATTATTGTGGATAATGGGCAAAATTCTCTCGTGAATCTTGGTGTGGGTTCCCCGCCGTAAACTTCAAATACCGTTCATCGCGGGCATGTTTCAGTATTCTCTCGTGAATCTTGGTGTGGGTTCCCTTCCAATCCCTTTAAGGAGCGGGAAGCGAGTTGAGGTTTCAGTATTCTCTCGTGAATCTTGGTGTGGGTTCCTTGCACCAAAGGATTGTCAGGCATGTCCAACAGGGTGTTTCAGTATTCTCTCGTGAATCTTGGTGTGGGTTCCGTTTGTTTTACAATGCGCTTGAACTCTCGCCACATCGTTTCAGTATTCTCTCGTGAATCTTGGTGTGGGTTCTAAAGTTTTTCCCGGCTTCGCTTACTACCGGTAAGGGTTTCAGTATTCTCTCGGAGGGTAGCACCCGATCAAAACCACGTTACGTTTTTCGTCGCTCGGGTTACGTTTAGTGTACCACAAGAGACAAAAAACATAACCCGTAGC
>JANTGY010000408.1 GCA_024762695.1 Anaerolineae bacterium | reverse complement strand
CCGTCTACCGCGACAAAAGTTGTTCGCAGCAGTTCATGACGTTCGATAATGTGGTTGAGCGCTTTTTCCAGGGCGGGGATGTGCAAACGGCCGTTTAAGCGTATCACATCGGGCACATTATATTCCGGGCTGTTGGGGTTTAACTGGTGCAAATACCAGAGCCGCTGCTGGGCAAAAGAGAGTGGTAATGGTCGTTCGCGGGAAACCGGCTTGATGGGCGGGAGCAATTGGTTGTCTTGGCGCCGGGCAGCGTCAACCTGCGGCGCTAGCTGGGCGATAGTGGGATTCGTAAAGAGGCTTTGTAATGACAGCTCAATTTGGAACATTTCCCGAATGCGAGAGAGCAGTTGGGTCGCCAGGAGCGAGTGGCCGCCTAACTCGAAGAAATTATCATAAATGCCCACCTGGGAGATGTTAAGCGCGTCGGCCCACACGCCCGCCAGCATTTCTTCGGTGGGCGTGCGTGGAGGCGCAAAATTCCCGACCGTTGCGCCATAATCCCCTTCTGGCGCCGGGAGCGCCCGCCGATTGAGTTTGCCATTGGGCAGTTTGGGGATTTCATCCAGCATGATGAAGATGGAGGGCGCCATGTAGGCGGGCAGTTTGTCGCTTAGAAAATGGCGCAGTTCCTGGGCTGTGGGGGGCGGTTTTTGCTGCGGGACGACATAGGCTACCAGCCGCTTGTCATCGTCTTGCTCGTGGACGAGAACGACGGCCGTTTTTACACGAGCATCCTTTTCCAAAACTGCTTCAATTTCCCCCAGCTCAATGCGGAAGCCGCGAATTTTCACCTGATGGTCAATGCGGCCCAGACAGTCGATGGTTCCATCAGGCAGCCAACGGCAAAGGTCGCCGGTACGGTAAGCGGTTATGGGTAAACGGCTATCGGCGATGGACAACTGAATGAACCTCTCTTTGGTAAGTTCCGGCCGGTTGAGGTAGCCATGGGCCACGCCGACGCCGCCGATGTAGAGTTCGCCTGGAACGCCGATGGGAACGGGCTGTTGGTTTTTGTCGAGGATGTAGACTTGGGTGTTAGGCGCGGGCCGACCGATGGGCATGGATACGGCCGTTTCCGGCAAATCGTCAATCGTGGCGCAACTGTGAAATACAGAGACAACAGTCGTTTCGGTTGGGCCGTAAGCGTTAACGGCGCGCCAGCCTGGCAGCCAGCGCGCCACAATTTCGCGCGTGAAGGCTTCGCCTCCGGCCAGGACAAATTTCAAATCCGGCAAATCAATGGTGGGTAAGACACGCAGCATTGAGGGAGTCATGAGAATGTGCGTGATAGCGTGGTCTTGCAAGTAATGATGCACAACCTCTGGGTCAAGCAAAGCTTCACGGCGGGGCAAATAGAGCGTGGAGCCAGAGATGAGCGCCGAAAAAATGTCGCCGACGGAGCCGTCAAACCCGCAGGAGAAAAATTGCAGCAGGCGCTGGCCGGGGCCTAAATCAAGTTGATCAATATAAGCCTGAGCCAGGTTGCAGAGGCCGCGATGATGCAGCATCACGCCTTTGGGCTGGCCGGTGGAACCGGAGGTGTAGATGATGTAGGCGAGATCATCGGGGAATTGAGAAAGAGCGGGATTGGCAGTGGGGTAATGGGCGAATGCGTTCCAATCGGGGGAGAGAATAATGAATTGTGGATGGTAATTGGCGAATGGTAAAGTTGCAGGCGGCTCTGTTGTTTTTTGTTTCCCGTTTTCTGTTTTTTGTTTTTTGTTAATTCCCCTGACGGATGAAAGCTGATGACTGACTGCTTCTTGGGTCAGGATGACTTTGGGTTGGGCATCCTCAATCATGAAATTGATGCGTTCAGCCGGATACGTGGGATCGAGCGGCAGGTAGGCGGCGCCTGCTTTGTGGATTGCCAGAATGGACAGAATGAGTTCGTTGCAGCGGGGCATGTAAATAGCCACAATATCGTTACGGCCAACGCCGCATGTTTGCAAATGATGAGCCAATTGATTGGCGCGCCTATTGAGTTCAGCATAAGTCCAGCTTTCACCTTCATGAAAAACGGCCGTCTGTTCAGGGGTGCAGGCGACCTGGGCTTCGATCAGGCGATGAATGGGTTGGTCGAGATGGTAAGGCACGGCCGTATCGTTCCAATCAACCAGCAGTTGGTATTGCTCCGCTTTTGTCAGCAGGGGCAAGGTGGCGATGGGCTGGTCGGGATTGGCGGCGACGGCCGTTAACAATACCCGAAAATGCCCGGCCATCCGTTCCATCGTGTCCGTATCGAACAAATCCTGGTTGTATTCAAACGCGCCGGTCAGTCCGTCTGGCGACTCGGCCATAATCAACGTGATGTCAAACGTAGCCACGCCTTTGTCGGTGGTTAACGGCCGTAACGAAATGCCCGGCAGCTCAAACGCAGTGATGGGGGTGTTTTGCCAGGCAAACATCACCTGGAATAACGGCGAATGGCTCAGATTGCGATCCGGTCGCAGCCGTTCCACCAACAATTCAAATGGCACATCCTGATTGGCGTAGGCATCAAGGGTCGTGCTCCTTACCTGCTCTAAAATATCGGCAAACGAAGTCACATCCGCGAATTGGGCGCGCAGCGCCAGTGTATTGACAAAAAAGCCAATTAACGGCTCGAGTTGGCTGCGATTGCGGTTAGCAATGGGGCTGCCCACGGCAATGTCGTCCGCGCCGCTGTAACGGTGCAGCAATGTTTGAAATGCGGCCAACAGAACCATAAACAAGGTTTCACCATCTCGTTGGCAGAGAGCTTGTAACTGGTGTTTAAGCGAATTGGGCAGGTTAAACTGAATGCTGTGACCGCGATTGGTGGAAACGGCCGTTCTTGGTCGGTCCGTGGGCAATTGTAACAGCGGCGGTAGATCGGCAAGCTGCTCCTCCCAATAAGCAAGCTGTTTATCCAATGCCGCGCCGCGCAGCCATTTTCGCTGCCAAACGGCAAAATCGGCGTATTGGATAGACAGCGCCGGCAGTGATAAATCGTGTCCATTCATGGCTGAGGCATAATGCAATCCAATTTCTTTTATTAACACACCCATTGACCAGCCATCGGTAACGATATGGTGCATGGTTACGAGGATAATGTGGCGATCGATTCGCCGGGAAAGGAGCGTGACGCGGATCAAAGGGCCAGCGATTAAGTCAAACGGTTGGCGCGCTTCGGAGAGAATATATTCTCGAACGGCCGTCTCATTTTGCCCGTTTACATCAATCTCAACAATGGGGACAGCCATGTCGTCGGCGATGATTTGCACCGGCTTGCCGCCGCGCACGGCGAAGGTGGTACGCAAACTTTCATGGCGTTGTACCAGGGCGTTGACGGCTTGTTGCAGGGCGG
>JANTGY010000407.1 GCA_024762695.1 Anaerolineae bacterium | reverse complement strand
AAATCTTCCAGGTAGATGGGACGTAGGGCGCGGGTCAAACGGCGCAAATTGGCGATGATTTGCGCCGTCATTTGTTCCATCGTGGCTAACTGTTCGGCGGCTGGATGACCGTTCAGGGTCAATTGGGCCAACTGCACCTGCTGATTCAGGGCAATCAGGGATTGAATCGTATCGTCGTGCAAATCACGAGCCAGACGACGACGTTCTTCTTCCTGCCCCATCGTCACCGCGCCTAAATAGCCGCGTAAACTTTGTTGGGCCGCCTTTACCTTTTGCGCCATATGAACCAGTTCGGTTTGCAATCGTTGGATTTCGTTGATCCCGCCAACAGGTTCGGCGATGGTGTCGTAATCGCCCCAGGCCAGTTCCGTCGCCTTTTGTTCCAGCGACTGCAAAGGCTGGACAATCTGGCGCACGCCAAACCACAAACCCACCAGTGCGATGAACAAGATGGGAACCATAACCAGAGGGCCTAACTCAGTGGCGCGCAATGTCGGGTCGGCGACGGCGTGCCAGGGTTCTTCAATGACCAAACCCCAGCCAACCGGCGCGACCGGGTTGAAAGCGATGACATGCTCGCCGTCGTCGGCGGATAAATAAGTGGCGCCGCTTTCGCCGCGTAAAGCGCCCGTCACGCCGGGATGGGCTGCCAGTTCGTCGTCGGAAAGGGGAATGGCGCCGAGTTGGTAGAGGGAACGGCCGTTCCCATCAATCAAGTAAGCCGACGCCTGATCAGTGGCATTAAAAATATCGCTGAGCGCCCGCCGCGCCAAATTGGCCGGATAAAACGCGCCCACCGCCAGATTCCCATTGTGCGCCGCCGCCGCTACCAGCGTCATCATTTCTCCGCTGTCAGGGTCGGGGAAAGTGGCTAAAAATTGGGACTCCTCGGGAAGAGAAAGAAAGGAATTGGCGGCAATTAGACGTTGGTCAATCTGCCGCGCTTGCCAGACCTCTGCCGTGATGGTGGAACCCAATAAATTCCCCGCTTCATCGTAAATTGCCAGACCGCCGGTAAAATCGGGCTGGATGAAGGCTGTATCCGCCAACACATGGTCAATATCAGCGTTGTCGGCCGTACGCAGCGCCAGGCTGCGAATGGCCGATGCGCGGTGATTCAACTGTTCCGTGATGGCTGCCGCCGCTGCTCGCGCTGCGCGTTCGTCCCGCTCGCCGACCAGCGTGCGCATCGCCTGCTGGTGCAAAGCCAGGCTGCCAAAAGCCACGGCCACAATCAACACAGCCAGCGGCAGAATTGTGATGGCAAACAGTTGCAGCGGCAATCCGCGCCAGCGTTTTAGGTAAACCGCCGACGATTTTCGGATAAAAAAAGATTTCATTTGACAGTTTACTCAGGGAAAGCGGGAGAGCGGCTTAGCAAAAACTATTGATTGTTTTCCCGCTTTCACCTAACAGCAAATATTATTCTCCTACCTCAGCCGGAACCAATCCCAAAGAGACAGCCCGCATAACCGCTTCCGTGCGGCTGTTCGCTTGCAGCTTGCCATATGTCTTGGCCAGATGTCCTTGTACCGTCCGGTCGCTGATCCCCAACTGGACGCCAATTGCTTTATTCGTAAAGCCTTTGCCCGCCAAAATCAAAACTTCCAGTTCGCGTTCCGTTAACGACTCATATTCAGGTTGCGACTTGCCGTGTCCGGCAATGTGGGCCATTAGCTTGCGGGCAATGGCTGGGTCGAGAGCTGATTTACCTTCGTTGACATTCCGTACCGCCTGCACGATGTGGGTTGGAGAAGCGGTTTTTAGCACGTAGCCATTAGCCCCCGCTTGTAAGACGGCCATCACATAAGGGTCATCGTCATAGGAGGTCAACACCAAAACGCCCACTGCTGGATAATTGGCGCGCACCCAGCGGGTTACTTCAATGCCGGTGGCCTGGGGCATTTGAATGTCCAGAACGGCGACATCCGGCTTGTGTTCCTGGATGAGTTGACGGGCCATGTCGCCGTCATCGGCTTCGGCGATCACTTGAATGTCGGAGGCGTGTTCCAGAAATTGACGGATGCCAGCGCGAACGACGGCATGATCATCGGCCAAAATGACGCGAATCGGTTTACTCATATGGTTCTTCCTGTTTCTTGAATTTTACTTCAATATAACACACTCTGTTACTCGTGAAGCGTGAATCGTTTAGGCGCATGGGGTTTTAACGCCAGTTGGATGGATTCTTTTAGTTGAGGCGACGGCCGTTGCTCCGGAGTCTCCACCAACGATAACCAGGTCTGCCCATCGTGGCCGTGCGCGACCAGCGTGGCCGGGCTGCCGTCAGCGCCGTAGACCAACAGCACAACCATCTGACAATCGCAAACGGCCGTGCCATGATGGGGGCAGGTACAGTGGGACAGCGCCGCACGCGCAGACTGCAAATCAAATGAATTGGCAATCCGCAATCCGGCAGATTCTAAAGATTCCGTCGCCCAACGGACAGCCTTGTCGCAAGTGTATTCAATCGTAAGTAGTTGACTCATCGCGCCTCTCCTGCGTTCATTCCGTTGTAGTTTAGCGACTCCCCCTGCTCAATACGAGCGCAGAATGCCGTGAAGGTTCATAGGCCATTTGGCGGGTACGGTAAGTAACCGTCCAACAATAACTTCCCTTTTTAGAAGGACGGTTACTCAAAGGTCATCCACCAATTCCGATAACTTATTTGTGGATGACCCCTAAGCATAAACGGCCTATAACGCAACGACGGCGCTCATTGTAGGATGAAGCGCATGTATTGGCCTGATTAACATTCAATTGGGAACCACCTTTATTTAAGGATGGCAGGTAAGTAAACCCAATACTTTAAAATAGGCGTTGCAGTTACTGTCGGAGATATCGTTGCTTGTATGCTGCGGCCAGTTGGTTTGCTAATGCGGTCAATCATGCCTCCTGTAAATTGATGTAATCTTTCATCAGGGTTTCCTATTCGAGAACGTTGTGCAAGTGGAGCTAGTAAATTAACGTTTCCAATCGCTAAAGGTATTGGTACATTTGGATTCTAAGCCGTCGTTGTGCTAGGCTAAGGGTATGAGCGTTGATTTGGTTAATGCACGATTTCGATTGATTTTGTTGGTAGGGCTGCTGTTCACGGCCGTCACATCCTGCCAATCCATCGCCGCCGCACCCACCGCCCCGGCACGGCCGTTTCCCCAGCGCCTCACCTATGCCCCCGGAACCATCCGCCCCAACCATCGCAGCCAGGCCCAGCAAGACGACGATGTGCGCGCCGCCTACGACGATTGGAAAGCCGCCTACCTCATCGCCGCCGGAACCGACGACAGCGGTCATCCCCTCTACCGCGTCTCGCACGGTTCCGGCGACCCCT
>JANTGY010000406.1 GCA_024762695.1 Anaerolineae bacterium | reverse complement strand
CCCTCATCGGTGGCGTGCCACAACTGCTGCATGATGTAAGGGGCAATCAGATCGTCTGTTTCCTGCGTCAGAATATCGCGTTCGGTGGTTTCTTGCTTCCATTCGGCAATTTGGGACAGCCAGGCGGGATGTTCGTTTGATTCCACCTGGGGCAGCAAATCTTTCAGCGTCAACAGCGCATCGCCCACGACCGGCGTATCGATGGTGATGTTCTTGCCCATTTCGGACGGATCCAAATCCACATGGATGATTTTGGCTTTGGGGGCAAAGGTGTCAAACGCGCCGGTCAGCCGGTCGTCCAGCCGCGCGCCGATGGCGAACATCACATCGCACTCTTGCAAAGCGTAATTGCAGTAGGCTTCGCCGTGCATCCCGCCCCAGCTAACGGAGAGGGGATGGGTGGAAGGGAAGGCGCCGATGCCCAGCAAGCTGGTGGCTACCGGGATGTTGGCTTTTTCGGCCAGTTGGCGCAGCTCTTTTTCGGCTTTGGCGATGAAGATACCGTTTCCGGCTACGATTAACGGCCGTTCCGCCTCATTGAGCAGTTTGGCAGCGCGGGTAACCGATTCCGAACTGGGGGCGTTTTGATTGGGGTTGTAGCCAGGCAGATCAACCGTTTCCGGGTACTCGAACTCCATCGAATCTTGCAGCACATCTTTACAAATATCAATCAACACCGGGCCGGGACGGCCGGTTCCGGCAATATAAAAGGCCTCTTTGATGGCTGCCGGTAGGTCGCGGATGTCGGTGATGAGATAATTGTGCTTGGTGATGGCCAGACTAACGCCTTGAACGTCAGCTTCCTGGAAGCCGTCGCGCCCCAGCAAGCTGTTGGGAACCTGCCCGGTGAAGGCGACGATGGGCACAGAGTCCATGTTGGCTGTCGCCAGACCCGTCATCAGGTTCGTCGCGCCAGGCCCGGAAGTGGCGATGCAGACGCCGACTTTGCCGGTTGCCCGCGCATAGCCATCGGCCATGTGGGATGCGCCTTGCTCATGGGTAACGAGCACATGGTGAATTGGATATTCGTATTTGGCCAGGTCGTCGTAGGCGGGGAGAATGGCCCCGCCCGGCAGACCGAAGACCACCTCGACGCCTTCGCGCATGAGGCTTTCCCAGATAATTTGACCGCCGGTCTTTTTCTCACTCATATGATTCTCCTCTTTTAATTTAGGACGCGGATGAACGCGGATTTTGTTCATCGGGGCGCGTTGTGCGCGTTCCTTTGATAACGATTTTGGATACGGATGGGCTGTAGTTGGGGTACGGCCGTATCGCGCCACCCAAACAAACAAAAAAGCAGAAAACGCATCCAGGTGGTTTTCTGCTTGGGGATAGGGGAGGGAAAACGGCCGTTTGTGGCCGTCGTTTGGTAATTATTTCGAGATGAAGTTTGCTTTTTCATGTCAAATTCCTGATTACTTCCCAAATTTCTCTAGTTGTCATACCCGCGAAGGCGGGTATCCATTGGTGGATTCCTGCCTTCGCAGGAATGACAGATTGGTTTCTGGGTTCCAGATAACAAAAAAACCGCCCTGTTGGGCGGTTTCTGTGTTGACTTACTTAAACTTTCAGTTCGTCTTTTACCCAACAGGCGTTAATTTCTTATCGACAACGACAAGAAGAAGGCTAATCAGGCTAATAATAAGGACGATACTGTTTTTAATACGCATAATTATTTTGGGCGCTCATTGGGCGCAGTGGTTTCAAGTATAGGGGCATGGGCTGGTTAGCGTCTATGGGCAAAGCTGCCAAAAGAATTGGGTGAATTAGGCGACTGGTTTGTATAAATTGTCTAATTTACATAACGACAGGAAGTGGTTTGAGCAGCCTGTTGGCGAGAGAAGATACGCCGTTTGCCTCTAAACGCCCAACGAGGGCGATGCCGTTAAGCAATCACCCTCGTTGGATTCCCACTATTTCCCACTGAACCGCGCATTTCTGCACAAGTCCCTTACAGTATACGAATTTAGCGGGGGCAAATCTACGGACAATCTGCCAAAAAAGTTGCGGTGTCAACTTGTTTAGTTTGTACAAATCTAGCATTTCAGCGTCTCAGCCGGTCAGCTAGTCAGCCAAAAAGCTGAATCGCTGGCTGGCTGAAATGCTGATTAGCTGAGGTATTTATCGAACCAGCGTTGGATGTGGTTAAGGCGGACGACGCGGCGGTCGGTACGGCCGTTTCTTGACAATCCATGCGGTTCATCCGGGAACAAAATCATCTCCGAGTCGATGCCCAATCGTTTCAGGGCCAGGAAGAACTGCTCGCCCTGTTCCTGGCGGCAGCGCAAATCCTGCTCGCTGTGGATGACCAGCGTGGGCGTTTGGACGTTGCCCACATATTTCATCGGCGATTGATCCCAATAGCGTTCCAATCCATCCCAGGGTGGCGGGCCGTCCCAGACATCTTCGAAGAAGTAGCCGACGTCGGATGATCCCCAGAAGCTGATGGCGTTGCTGACCATGCGTTGGGCGACGGCTGCTTTGAAGCGATTGGTTTGGCCGACAATCCAGCCCGTCATGTAGCCGCCGTAGCTGCCGCCGGTAACGCCCATCCGTTCTGTGTCGATGTAGGGCAGATCGGCGACGTAATCCGTCCAGGCCATCAGATCGGCGTAATCGGCCTGACCCCAATTGCGATGGATCGCTTTGGCGTGGGCTTCGCCGTAGCCTTGCCCGCCGCGCGGGTTGGTGAAGTAAACGACGTAGCCCTGAGCGGCCAGGAAATAGAATTCATGGAAGAAGCTGTAGCCGTACTGCGTCCAGGGGCCGCCGTGAATTTCCAGGATGGAGGGATATTTTTTGTGGGGATCAAAGCCGGGCGGCGTCAAAATCCAACCTTGCAAATCGTTATCGGCGGCGCCTTTGAACCAGACTTCTTCGATTTGACCTAAATCAATGCGGCGCAGCCAGCTTTGGTTGAAGCGAGTCAAGGTGCGGGAGCGATTGGCGGCTAAGTCCAGCGCCCGTATCTGGCCCAGGTCGGTCAGGTTGCCGAACCAGTAGGCCAGTTTGGTTTGGTCTTTATCTAAAGTGAAACCGCCGACAACGCCGTTTTCGATGAGGGGGGCGAGGGTACGGCCGTCCAACGACAAAGTCCCCACACAAGTTGCCCCATGCCGGGCATAATGCACGAATAAGCTCTGGCCGTCGTTAGCCCAAACCGGGTTGGTCGTGGGTTGGTCGCCGGTGTCGGTGGCGATGTGGCTGGCGAATTCGATGTCCAGATGGCCGGTGAGCTTTTGCGCCGGCGCCGCGCCGTCGGCGGGAACCAGCCAAACATTGGTGTTTTGCCAGGCGTTCCCTTGGCCTTCGCTGGCCAGATAGGCGATGTGA
>JANTGY010000405.1 GCA_024762695.1 Anaerolineae bacterium | reverse complement strand
GGCCGCCATTGGCGACGGTGGAACCGGGGCAAATTGGCGTGGTGGCGGTGGCGGCCGGCGCTGGGCTGGCGAATATCTTCCGTAGTTTAGGCGCCGCCTTCATTGTGAATGGCGGCCAGACGAATAATCCCAGCACGGAGGAGATTTTCCAGGCGATTCAGGACGTACCGACGGACAAGGTAATTATCTTGCCCAATAATAAGAATATTATTCTGGCGGCGGAGGCGGCGCGCGACCTGAGTCCGAAACAGGTGGCAGTGATTCCATCACGGACGGCGCCGCAGGGATTTAGCGCGATGATGGCGTTGAATCCGGATGGCGAGTTGGAGGCAACGGCCGCTTCCATGCGAGAAGCCCTCGATTATGTCGCTACCGGCGAGATTACCCGCGCCACGCGCTCGGTGGAACTGGATGGGGTGCATGTTGAGGAAGGGGAGATTATTGGGCTGGTGAACGGCCGTCTCCGCGCCTCGGGCAGCGATATGCACCAAACAATCACCAAGGTTCTGGCTGAGATGGAGATGGAGGAACGCGAACTGATTTCTTTGTATTATGGCGAAGATGCGACCGAGGCTGACGCAACGGCCGTCGCCAATCAAATTGAAGAACGTTATCCCGATGTAGAAATCGAAATTCTCCCTGGCGGACAGGCCCATTATTTCTACATTTTGGGCGCAGAATGAGGCTGGCGGCTGGTCGTTAATCGCTAAAGACCAATAACCAGCAACCATTATGACCATAAAAATCGTAACTGACAGCGCTTGTGATGTGCCTGAAAGGGTAGCCGCCGAGTTAGGCGTTACCGTTGTGCCTGTGTACATCAATATCGGCGACGACAGCTACTTGGAGGGGGTAGAACTGCCGCGTCGGACGTTCTACCAAAATTTATCTGGTTATAAACAGTATCCTACAACGGCCGCGCCCGCTTCGGGGACGTTTGCTGCGGCGTATGAGCGGTTAGCGCAAAACGGCGCGACTGAGATTTTATCGCTCCATGTCGCTTCTAAACTCAGCGCTACGTTGAACGCGGCGCGATTGGGCGCAAAAGCGCAAACGGCCGTTCCTGTCACCATATTTGATACGCAGCAAATTACACTGGGCGCTGGTCTACTCATCATTTTGGCCGCTGAAATGGCCGCCGCCGGGCGCAGTATGGCTGATATTGTGGCTGCGCTTAACGAGCGCGTTCAACGCGCTTACGTTTTTGGCATGTTAGATACGTTGGAAGCGCTGCGGCGCAGCGGGCGGGTCAGCCTGGCCCAGTTTGGGCTGGGAACCATCTTGCGCATCAAGCCGGTGATGGTGATTCATCAGGGCATCGTATCGGTTGCCGCCAAAATTCGCACGCGCAAACGCTCCATCGAACATGCGCTAAAATTGGTGGCCGGGCTTAGTCCATTTGAACGATTGGCAATTTTACATGTAAATGCGCCGGAAGCGGCCGAACTTTTATGGCAGCAAGCGGCGCATTTATTTCCACGCGGGCACGCCCCGCTCATGACCGAAATTACGCCGGCAATCGGCATTCATTTAGGTCTGGGCGCGGTTGGGTTTGCCTGCATCACTAAAAAGGAATGATGAATGATGAATGTAGAATGATGAATGAGCGCTTTTTTCATCATTCTGCGTTCATCATTCCTAATTTATTATGGGACGAGCATTTACAAGGCTGGAACGGGTTTTGAATTTAGAGGCCCAGCAAGGGTATCAGAATAAAGCGGTTGTTGGCGGGATTCGGCAGTTTGCCACGTTTTGGGTTGGTCAAGCGCGCGAGGATGCGGTGGATGAAGCGGATCGGGCGTTGGTGGAACAGGTGGCGGAGGTGTTGATGGATTACGGCCGTCTTCCCGGCACAGAAGCGCGTCAGAAAGCGATAGACTCGCTAATGACGCGCCTGAAAGCGCGGCGGGAACGATTGGGCGATAAGGCGGCCCCCGCCAAACCAACCCGGCAGCGAGCGCGGCCCGAACAAAAATCGCGCCAACAACCAAAGCCAAAGCGGGAACGGCCGTCTCGGCCCAAACAAAAAGCTGAGGCGCGTCCGGTTAAAGAAAAACGGCCGTCGCAGCCCCAAACGGCCGTTGCGCCAACGTCAGAACCAGAGCCGCAGCCGTCCATCCAACTTCAGCCCGCCGCCGAACCCGATCCCGAAGGCTTGTCGCAAGCGGTGACGGTCATCAAAGGGGTGGGGCCGAAATTGGCGGAACGGTTGGCTCGATTAAATGTTGAAACCATTTGGGAACTGCTTTATCTGTTCCCGCGCCGGTACGACGATTACACCTTGATGAAGCCCATTAAAGAGTTGGTCTACGGCGAACAAGTGACCGTCATTGGCACCATTTGGGAAACGCGGGCGCGGCGGACGCGAACCAATCAAATCATTGTTCACTCCATCATTAGCGATGGCACGGCCAAAATTCAGGCCACCTGGTTTAATCAAAAATGGCTGGTGGACAAGCTGAAAGCCGGGATGCAAATCGTCCTTAGCGGTAAAGTCGATCAATATCTGGGCCGCCCGGTATTTAATTCGCCGGAGTGGGAGCCGCTGGAAATGGATCCGCTGCGAACGCGGCGGATTGTGCCGGTTTACCCGCTGACGGAAGGATTGTCGGGCAGGAAGATGCGCCAGATTATGGACACGGCCGTTACCCGCTGGAGCCGCCACATCCCTGATCCCTTGCCGGATGCCGTCCGCCAAAAACTGGACTTCTATCCCCTGCATCAAGCTGTCCAACAAATCCATGCGCCATTCAATCAAGACAGCCTGCACCGCGCCCGCAAACGGCTAATTTTTGACGAACTATTCCTGCTCCAGCTAGGCATGCAAGGGCAACGGCACAAATGGCAGGCCCAACCGGGCATTCCGCTGCCCGTTCAGGCAGAGGCGCTGGCCCAATTCCGCGCTTCGCTGCCCTACCAATTTACCGCCGCGCAAAACCGTGTGGTGGAGGAGATTACCGCCGACATGGCCCAGGAAACGCCGATGAATCGGCTGCTGCAAGGCGATGTGGGTTCTGGCAAGACCGTCGTCGCCGCGGCGGCCATGATTGTCGCCGCCAAAGCGGGGGCGCAGGCGGCCCTTATGGCGCCCACTGAAATTTTGGCCGAACAGCATTTTGCCGGATTGAAAGCGCTGCTGGCTCCGCTGGATATCGAAGTTTGTTTGCTCACCGGCAGTACGCCTGCCGCTGAGAAGTCGCAGGTTTATGCCGATCTGGCTTCGGGCAAGGCGCAGGTTGCCATTGGCACGCACGCCCTCATTCAGGATGCGGTGACGTTTGACAACCTGGCGTTGGCCGTCATTGACGAGCAGCATCGCTTTGGCGTTGATCAGCGGCA
>JANTGY010000404.1 GCA_024762695.1 Anaerolineae bacterium | reverse complement strand
AGTGAGTTAACACTCATTAAACTGGAACCCATACCGGCTTCGCAAGCCAGGATGATGTTTTTTACTTCGGAGGCTGAGATGGAACGGGACATGTTTTTCTCCTTAATGAGATAATTGGGTAATTAAGTAATTGAGTAATTGGTTTTAATTACCCAATTACCCAATTACCCAGTTGCAGATGTGTTTTAGGCCAATCCGGGGACGCCGGCGGCATCAGCTTCCATTTCTTCAACATCTTCCGATTCTGTGACCGGGCGAACCCGCAGCAGGAATATGCCCACAGCGGCGGCAACGGCCGCGCCAATCAAAACGCCAGTCAGAACCGCAAAGTGCTGTCCCTTCGGAATGACGGCCAGGTAGGCGAAGATGGAGCCGGGGGAAGGTGTGGCAACGAGGCCAGCGTCTAAAATTGCGAACCACAGGTCGGCGGCAGCGCCACCGGCAATCGTAGACAGAATCATGATGGGATGCGCTAATACGTAGGGGAAGTAGATTTCGTGAATTCCGCCTAAAAAGTGTATAATCATCGCGCCCGGAGCTGACTCCTTCAGAAGACCTTTACCCGCAACGTAGTAGGCGATCAGAAGGCCAAGCCCGGGCCCTGGGTTTGTTTCCAACAGGAAATGAATTGCTTTCCCCGTTTCTTCCACAGCGGCAACACCCAACGGAGCCAAAACGCCATGATTCAGCGCATTGTTCAGGAACAAAACTTTGGCTGGTTCAATGACGATGGCGGCCAACGGCAGCATCCGCGCATTAACCATCCATTCTACAACTGCGCCAGCGACATCGCTGATGGCGGTGACAACGGGGCTGATAGCGATAAGACCCAACATAGCCAGGATGGTAGCCAGGATACCGGCCGAGAAGTTGTTGACGAGCATCTCAAAGCCAACCGGGATTTTGTCTTCCAGGACTTCATCTACTTTCTGCATGACCCAGCCGCCCAGAGGCCCCATAATCATCGCGCCCATGAACATGGGAATGTCGGCTCCGACAACGACACCCATGGTTGCGGTTGCTCCGACAACACCGCCGCGAACGCCATGAATCATCTTGCCGCCTGTGTAGCCAATTAAAATTGGCAGCAGGTTCAGGATCATAGGGCCGACCATGGCTGAAAATTTTTCGCTGGGGATCCAACCCGTGGGGATGAACAGGGCCGTAATCAAACCCCAGGCGATGAATGCGCCGATGTTGGGGATGACCATGCCGGCCAAAAAGCCGCCAAATGCTTGCAGTTTTTCTCTCATTTTGTTTCTCCTTTTTCTAAAATTAACTATGAGATTTATTCTTGCGGATGTGTCCGCGCTTAAAAATACTTTGAAAAACGACGATTCGTTTTCCTTATACAAGTAACGGTCGGAACGTTACGGTGTAAACAAATTGATGATTGGTGATTGATGATTGGTTTAATCTTCAATTTTTAATCCTCAATCTTTATGCCAGCCATTGGGTAATGGTTTCCACGTCTTCAGGCAGCAGCAGCGGGTGTACTTGTATGACTTTGACCTGGTTGCTGATGTTGGTCGGCAGGGGGACGGTGGAGATGATGAGTTCAACGGCCGTTAACTGAGCCGGATGGAGTTCGCGCATAGACACTACTTTGAGCGTGCCTAATCGTGGAAACCGCGCCTTAAGACGAGCCACGAGCAGTTGGGCGGTCGCCATCCCGCTGGGGCAAACCACAATAACTTCTTCTAATTGATGCGGCCGTTTTCGAATAAATGCGGCGCGCAGCAGCAAGGCTATATTGTTAATCTCGCTTTCAGGTAAATGAATGGCCGTGTGCTGGGCGATAACTTCGGCTAAGTTGTGGGCTAATTGATGCTCAAAGACATATTTTTTCGACAATGTGGTTGTAGGCTGCGGGGAAGGTAGCCATAAGTTAAAACGATGGCGCAAGCAAGCGGGGATGATATGGTTCACAATGCCGTCGCGGAGGGTGACATCATCCGTCAAATCGGGCATTCCATACGCTTCGCCGATTGTACGCATGAGTTCATCAACTAAATTGGAAAAGGAATCATCAATTTCTAGGTCGCCGGGCCAGCGTTCGTTGCGGGGCGCCGCCAAGATGTGCATAGCAATACCGGCAATTTCCGCTTCCGGCCAAGTATTTCCGTGCCCCCAGCTTAACCGTTGACCAATTTGAGCCGCCACAGGCCAAACGGGGAGCGTTTGCAGCCAGGTGATGGTTTTGCTATCTATGTCTAGTGTGTGTCCATTTTGCACCCGTTCTGTTTGAATCGCTAAGACCAATGCCAAATGGAGGACGGCGTCGTCGGTGAAACGGCCGTCTAACTGAACCTCAGCCCGCGCCACATGCCCGAACGTACGTTTTGTCTCCCACTGATTGATGATCTCGTTGGTTTTCTGAACGATAGGCAGCAAATCGGCATCGCTGCCCATCGTGAAAATTAGACCTTGGGCATGTGTTATCGTGGTCAGGGAGGGGCCGAGGGGCGTCTCGCCCCACAACCAGGCGGCTAATGCTTGCCGTCGTGATTGCTCTGGCCCTTCAATCCAGATGCCGTAATTTGGCCGTCGTTTCAGGGTTAAATTGTGCTGGCCCAACCACTCATCTAGGGCGTCTAAATCTTTTAGGACTGTTGTGCGTGAGATTTGGGTGAGTTGTTGTAGTTGGTAAAGGATGAATGGTTCTTGGGCGACCAATAAGATGAGGGCGAGAAGTTGTTGGCGTTGGACGGCCGTTAACACCAATTGAAAGTGCGATTCTGCCGCTAATTCTCCGGTCAGTTTATCAAATTGATTTGGGGTGCAATCAAGACTCACCCCCACACCGGGAGTTGTGCTGAGGATGATGTCGTGGCTACCCAGCCATTTTTTCAGACCGGTAAGACCATAACTGACTTGACGCGAGGTTAGCTGCATTTGGGCGGCCAGTTCGGCCGCGCCCAGAGGGCATTCGGCATCAAGCAGTATTTCTAACAAGTCGCGCTGACGGGTGGTAAGCATAGACATCACAAGATGGGAAAACTATTGAGATTTTTCATCCTCTTCTCATTCATCAACGTTTGTCATTATATGATAGGTTTATCTAAATTGAACAACTGATTGTTATCATTTTTTGTGCATTTGTAATGACAAAAGTGGATTAGTTGTGCTGTAAGCATTCACCTTCTCATTCACTTCCTTGGTGGCGCCCCGGTAATATTGTAGGCCGCTTACTTACTATTCGCGCTCATAAATTTGTAAAGAAGGTGATTTTGATTCTGAACCATGCCGTCGCAGCAAATTATGGAGGTGGATGATTCTAAAGTTTCCGGCGGGGCTAAATAACAAAACTGGATGTATTGAAATATTGAAAAAAATTTTCTAATTTTCTATAATTAGTTTGGAATAGAAACTTTGG
>JANTGY010000403.1 GCA_024762695.1 Anaerolineae bacterium | reverse complement strand
ATGCCTGCGAAGGCAGGCATCCACTCTGGCAAAAGCATGGATTCCCGCCTTCGCGGGAATGACAATCCATTACCGATTTATTTTCTAAATGTTCATCCATTCCCGCCGGTGAGATTGACTGACAACTTGTTCGCGCACCCCCTTTTTTTACGCCTGTTTACCTTGAAGCCAGAAAATGTTAATATAGACATGTAGTTCCGTTATGGCTAATTTCGTAGCATCATTGTGACTTTGTCGGCCGACTGTTGTCTCATGGTTGATAATGTATAGGAAATTTAGCAAGAGCAATGCGCTATGGGTAATCCCATCCAATCGCTAAAAGATTCTTTTCACCAAAATAACTTGGCCTTGAGCTTGCTTCAGGGAGTTAACCAGCAGGTCATGTCTTCAGGAGATTTAGAGGCGACGCTGGCTTATTTGGCGCGGGAAACGGCCGTTTTCCTTGAAACTGCTGAATGCCGGCTCTGGCTCCTGAGTGAAGAGGGCCAAGACAAGTTTATTTGCCGCGCCATCTTCCCGCAAACGCAGCCAGCGCCATCAATCCCACCCCGTTTACAAGCCTCAGAAAAAAACGCCGCTCGAATAACGGCAAAAGGAACGATTGTTGCGCCGCTTTGGACCGAAGAAGAGCTAATCGGCATTCTGGAATTTATTAACCCCCAAATCAACGACCTGGAAACTGCCCAAACGGTGGCCAATGCAACGGCCGTTGCCATCGTCAACGCTCGTTTTATAACCGAATTACAAGAACAAAATAAAAGTCTGGACGCATTTGCCCATTCCGTCGCCCACGATTTGCAAAACCCGTTAGCGCGCATTGTCGGTTTCGCCGAATTATTGCAGTTCAAATATGATGATTTGAACGAGGAAGAACGCCAGTATGTCTTAAACGCGCTCTCTGCCAACGCCAACCGCATGAGCCGCATCACCCAGGGCCTCTTGTTGTTGGCTATCGTGCGAAAAACCGACGTTGAAGTAGAACCCCTGTCTATGCAGAAGATCGTATTCAACGCGATGGAGAATTTGAGCAACATGGTTGGAGAACTTTCGGCCGAGTTCTCCCTGCCAGATGAATGGCCGGAAGCAGTAGGATACGCGCCCTGGATCGAAGAAGTTTGGGTCAATTATTTGAGCAATGGCCTGAAGTATGGCGGCGAACCGCCCCATCTAAAATTAGGCGGAACCATTGAAGCCAATGGCATGGCCCGATTTTGGGTGCGCGATAACGGCCGTGGCTTTACCCCAGACGAAAGAGAGCAATTATTTGCCCCATTTACCAAGCTGCGTAAAGCAAATGGAAATGGCAACAGTTACGGATTAGGACTTTCGATTGTTCGCCAAATTGTAGAAAAGCTAGGGGGAACAGTAAACGCCGAATGTGTTGAAGATGAAGGTTCGACATTTAGTTTTACGCTGCCCTCTGGCGAGATTGGAGATTAGAGACTGGAGACCAATCTCTAATCTCCAGTCTCCAGTGATAAATTTTACGGCCGTTTCCCCACTAATTTACCCGCCAACAAGACAATTCCCATCAAAAGCACGCCACCACCCCATAAAACCAAACCCCAATTGAATGAATTCGCATCATTTTCTGGAGTTGCATCCGGCGAAATGGGCACGGCCGTTGCTTCTGGCCCACTCTCGTCTGGTTCATGCGGTTCATTGATTAACTCAGGTTCCGGCAGCGTAACGGTTGCGTCCCCTTCGCCGGGCACAATCTGGTAAACCTGATCGGCGTAGACGACCAAGACTTGTTCGTCAATTGCCAGATATTGGCCTAGTTCGGGCACGGCCGTTAGCAAATCAAAGTAGGCGTCCGTGGCAAAGCCGACTTCTTGCGGCGTTTGCCTGTCGGCGTCAAAGGCCGTGTCCATCCAGACCCCATTGCGCAGCACAAACGTCTTGCTGCCTACTAGCTGCACCATCTCATTGATGGCGACCGGCTCTTCAGCCGCCGGTTCGCCAGCGGCGGAAGGACGAGCAACGGATGTGGGCAGCGCCATCGGGGCTTCAGCGGCAGCCATATCAGCCGAGGCGGCGGCCTCTTCCACCACCGTTTCCATTTCCGTGACGACGCGCGTCACTTCCACGGCTTCTTCGGCAATGCCGTCGCGCGCCGTTTGGCTGAAAATGTCGTCTTCCTCGATGAGATAGCTGGTGTAGGGCGTGATAATGCCGTAACGAATGCTCAAATTAACGACGCTTTGCACCAATTCCGGCTCTTCGCCGCGCAGACGGATTTCAGTCAGCAAATGCCCAATGGCTCGCGTCGCCCACAGGCGGGGGATGAAGTCGTCGCCGCCCAGCGTGCGAAAGTTATTGTCGCGGTAAGTGAAGGTTTGGGTACGGCCGTTCACCTCGCCTTCCAGCGTAATCGTGGCCGGGCCGCCGTCGCGGTAACGACCAGTCAACACCAACTGCGTACCGGCAAACAAGTCGGGCAGTTCTTGCGGATACATTTGCTCAACCTGAATGCCATCAAAATCCAGGCTGATGTTAGCCAAAACGGGCATACTGACTTTGGCGTAAAAGCCGCTCACTTCTTCTTCGATGCTCTCGAACGGCCGTACATAACTTGTCGTCCCCCGGTGATTTTGCGTCAGGCTGTCCAGCAAAACCGGGTCAACGTCGTTGCCCACGCCAAAGGCGAAAATGCGGACATTGCGCGGCGCCGCCTGCTTGACGGCGTCCAACAGCAGCGGCGTATCGGTGATGCCTTCCGTCGCCAGGCCGTCGGTGAGGAAGATGATGGTTGACGGCCGTTCGGCGTCGGCCTGAGCAACCGCTTCCAGCAGCGATTGGCTGATGTTGGTGCCGCCAATCGCCTCCAGACTGTTGATGAATGCGCCGCTGCCCGGTTCGTCGGCGGGGACCAAGCCCGGCGCAAAACTGCGCGTGCCGGTGCTAAAACTGACCACATTGAAGCGGTCGGCCGGATTGAGATGTTCGACGACGTACTGTGCCGCTTCTTTGGCCTGGGCCATCTTCTCCCCTTCCATGCTGCCCGACGTGTCCACAACCAAAATCACATCCTTGGCCGCCACCTCATCCACCTGAACGCTGGGGGCGACCAGAAGCAAGAAAAAGCCATCCTGCCCCGATTCGCGGTAGCTGAGCAAATTGAGGCCGATGTTTTCTGGCGAGACGGTGTAGTACAGCTCAAAATCCTTGTCGGCCGTGACGTTGGCGTCTTCGTAACCGGCCACAGCGCGGAAATCCCCATCACGGTTAATGGCGACGGGATGGCTGGGCGAGTAAATGGCCCGAATTTCCTCATTGGAGCGCACTTCGACGCGGATGCTTTGCTCGTCCAGCGGCGTGTTGGTGTACAGGTCGGTGGACTGGGGATAGACGTAATGAATCAGCCCATTCTCGGCGGGCAG
>JANTGY010000402.1 GCA_024762695.1 Anaerolineae bacterium | reverse complement strand
TTGGCGTCGCCAGGCGCGCAGCGCCGAGGCGACGCCCCTTGAGTCTAGTCATTAATGTCTGAAGTGTATAATTTTTTATGAGTTTGGAAAAACCCTGCAACGCCTATTTTGTTCTTCGCCTGGGTTAGATAGGGCAGGTATAATCGGCAAAGCAAAAACAACCAAATCCTACAATTCAATGCCTTTGCCAATTTTAGGAAACTGACCTGTCATACCTGCGAAGGCAGGTATCCATCTTTCTGTTACACGGGTAGATTCCCGCCTCTGCGGGAAGGACATCTTGCAATTTCGGCCAAAATTAATTTTGGCGCAGGCGTTGGCAATTGAAAGAGCGTTACGACTTATGAAAGTTCTCATTACCGGCATTTTGGGACAGTTAGGCACAGCTTTGCAAACAGCGCTAACTGCCCACGACATTACGGGCCTGGACCTACCAGAAGTAGACATAACAAGCCGCGAGCAGCTATTCACGGCCGTTTCCCAAGCCCAACCCGATATCGTCATCCACACCGCCGCCTACACCAATGTAGACGGCTGCGCCCAAGACCCGGCGCTAGCTTACAAAGTGAACGGGCTGGGCGCGCAAAACGTCGCTTTAGCCTGCCTGGAATTGGGCGCCGAAATGGTTCACATCAGCTCCAACGAAGTTTTCGCCGGCGATCAACCCGATGGCTACGATGAATGGGCGCCGCAAAACCCGATTAACCCTTACGGCCGTTCCAAAGCCGCCGCCGAATTCCATGTCCGATCCATCTTGAACCGGGCCTACATCGTCCGCTTCTCCTGGCTCTTCGCGCCCGGCGGACGCAACTTCATCCACGCCATCCTCAACCGCGCCCGCCAAACCAGCCAACTGCGCGTGGTGACAGACGAAGTCGCCAATCCAACCTACGTCAAAGATTTGGCCCAGGCCATCGCCCAACTGATAGACACCCATCAATACGGCGTCTACCATTTCGGCAACAGCGGCGCCTGCTCTCGCTGGGGATTTGCCAATGAAATTTTACGGCTGGCCGGGCTGAATGATGTGACCAACACACCCATTTTAAGCAAAGAATTCAAACGGCCGTCCACTCCGCCCCCCTACGCCGCCCTCAACAACAACGCCGGGGCCGCCATCGGCATCACGTTACGGCCGTGGCAAGAAGCCCTCGCCGACTACATGGAAGAATATGCGAATAGCGCTGCGTGAGGCATGTAGAGCCACAACCATGCTATAATTGCTTCTAACATTTTTTGAGAGGAAACCAATGATTCACAAAGAACAAGAATTTTTTGTCGTTATTGAACGAGATGAGGATGGACTTTTCGTTGGAGAAGTTCCTCAACTACGCGCGTGCTACAGTCAGGGCAGAACAATGGATGAGTTAATGACCAATATCAAAGAAGTTATTGCGTTATGCCTTGAAGAACAGCAAGAATTAATAAACGAATTCATCGGCATCCAAAAAGTGTTGGTCTGATGCCTCCACTTCCTATTCTCCAAGCGCGTAAAATAATCGCCGCGCTTCATAAAGCTGGATTTGAAACAATCCGTCAAAAAGGAAGTCATATTCGCCTGAAACACCCCGATGGTCGCGTTGTCACAGTCCCCGTCCATCCAGGCCAAGATATTGGACGCGGTTTGCTACGCAAAATAATGCGCGACGCCAAACTATCGCGCGATGACTTTTTAGACTTAATCTAGCGATTCGCCTTCATGTCGATTATTCCCATCATCAGCCCGCATCTAAACGCCCCCAATGCCGCCCTCAACAACATCGCCGGGGCCGCCATCGGCATCGCGTTACGGCCGTGGCAAGAAGCCCTGGCCGACTACATCGCCGAATACGCATAGCATACAAGGCAAAACCTGCTTGTAGTTAGCCACGCAGTCTTCGGAGTGGCGGTCTTTGGAGCAGAGGGCTGTGCAAGACGGTACTCCGAAGACTACGTACCTGACTACAAACCTGCTATACGAGGAAGTTTATGACCCAACCCGTCACCAAAACCACCCTTGACAACGGCCTCACCGTCGTCCTCAAAGAGATGCGCCACGCCCCCGTCGCCAGCTTCATGATCTGGTATCGCGTCGGCAGCCGCCAGGAAAAACCAGGCATCACCGGCGTTTCCCATTGGGTTGAACACATGATGTTCAAAGGCACGCCCAATTTTCCCAATGGCGCTCTGGATCGGCTCGTTTCCCGCGAAGGCGGCCATCTCAACGCCTTCACCTGGCTCGATTTCACCGCCTATTACGAAACCATGCCCGCCAATCGCATCGGCCTGGCTCTGGAAATCGAAGCCGACCGCATGACCAACACGCTGATGACCCCAGAAGAAGTCGAATCTGAGCGTACCGTCATCCTCTCCGAGCGGCAAATGTACGAAAACGACCCGCGCTTTTTAATGAATGAGGAGCTAACGGCCGTCGCTTTCCGCGTCCATCCCTATCACCATGAAGTCATTGGCGACGAGGCCGATTTACGCAGCATGACACGGGATGATTTGTACGGCCATTACCGCCGCGCCTACGTCCCCAACAACGCCATCGCCATCATCGTAGGCGATTTTGACACGGCGGCGATGTTGGCGCAGATTAAAACGCATTTTGGCCCTATTCCGGCGGGCGCCGCCTTGCCGCCCGTCATGCGTCAAGAGCCAAAACAGCGCGGCGAACGGCGCGTTATCGTCAACGGCCCCGGCGATACAGCTTATCTGACGATGGCCTTCCGCGCGCCGGCGGCGGCCCATCCCGATTATTACCCGCTGACGCTGTTGAACGCCGCCTTTGCCGGGGGCAGCAGTCTGGGCATGTTTGGCGGCGGCGGCAGCAATAAAAGCTCGCGCCTGTACAAGGCGTTGGTGGATACAGAATTGGCCGCCTCGGCCTACGGCGGAATGACGCCAACGATTGACCCATTTTTGTACTCGATTAGCGCGGTGGTCAGGAACGGCCGTACTCTCGCCGAAGTCGAATCCGCCCTGGAAGCCGAGCTGGACCGGCTGGCCGACCAACCCATCACCCAGGCCGAACTGGACAAAGCTCTCAAGCGCGCCAAAGCGCAGTTCGTCATGGCTGGCGAGAGCATCACCGGGCAAACGCAGCTTTTAGGCATGGCCGAAGCCGTTGTGGGCGATTATGGCTGGTTTGAAACGGTACTGGACAAATTGAATGAAGTCACGCTCACTGACATTGAGCGCGTGCGGCGCGATTATTTGCACAAAAAGAACCGCATCGTCGGCTGGTATGAGCCGGAAATCGGGATGAGGACTGAGCAATGAGGACTGAGGTTGGGTTGTTGTTAGTGGGCTTGCTGTCGTTGACTGGGTGCGCCAGGAGTAATGAAGCATTGGTTACCACGCAGCCGCCAGAAGCAATTGAGCTAGTTGAATCAACTAAAACGTC
>JANTGY010000401.1 GCA_024762695.1 Anaerolineae bacterium | reverse complement strand
TTCAAATACGTGGGCATTTCGATGCTGCTCACGCGCCATACATACTCCACTGAAAAATCGTTTCGTAAAATGGAGGCGATCAGCATGGCGCTGGAAATAATTAACAGGGGAAGGGTGGCAATTGTCGCGTTGCGAGCGCTTTCAATCCAGCGTTCTTCGTTCTTAAATTTGCCATACCAGGCGGCGCCTGCCGAATAAATGGCCGCCAGGAAAGCGAGGAGTAAGGCGATGTAACCAATGTCTACAATCATAATCGTTATCCGTTAGGGGTAAATAGTAATCAGTGATTGGTAATCGGTTGTCCGTTAGCGGAACAGTAATTACTATTTACAGCTTGCCGTTTATTGCGTGACGCTGTCGGGATGCCCGGCCGGGTCCAGCTCTTCGTAGCGGGTGGGGCATTTAAGGAGCAATCCGCCCTGGTTGGCCATGAAGACGCCATTTTCATCGACGCGCCCCTCGATGAGGGCCTGGGCTTCGTGTTGCAGCAGGTCGGGCATGGGTTCGTTCATGGCGACGATGTGTAGGACGGGGCTGGGATTATTCAAATCATCCACGACGTCGAATTCCAGGCGAGTGGTTTGGGCGTCAATTTCGGTGAATTGAATGGAATCGCCTATGACGACGCCGCCGATACGCAAATCACGGCCGGTTAAGCGGCCCTGCTCGGCGTAAAATTCGTTGACGGTTTTGTAAAGCTGCGTACTGCCAGTCATGGCGTTGACGACGAGAAAGACGACGGCCGCCAGCAGCAGAACACCGCCGACAATGTATTTAAGCCGATTGCTTTTTGCTCCGGTTAGGCTCTCTTCGCCATCATTTGTCCAGGTTGTATCTGCCATTGTTTATACCTCGTTTGGTTAGGTGAAAACGGGAAAGTAATTTGAATTAAGAAAACATTGGTTCTCCCGTTTTTCCCTAAGTAAACCCTAAAGAATTAGCGTGTTTTTTATCAAAATACTTTTTGTGGTTTGTCTAGAAGTAGAGTTAAAAGATAAAGATAGAGGTTGTTCGTTCTTGTCTCTATCTCTGCCTATTCCTCTTCATCTTCTAAAATTTCTAAAGCTTGAGCGGCATACTCTTCAGGAACAGCGACATTGCCGTTTCCCAGGATGCCGACGGTGAGGCCTAATGCCTGCCCGGCGCCTTCTTGCCAAACGCGAACGGGGATGTTTTCGGCTTTTAAGCGGCCGGCAAGAATGGTGGCCGGTGTAATACCAGGGGTTCGGGCTATAATTTCCCATTTGAATTCTGTGGAGCCGCCGGGGTGGGAGACGGCCGTTTCATCATCATTCAAAGGTAGAGATTGGGCATTCAGGTTACTCATAGTTTCTCACATCCGTGATTATAGCGGTTCTTAAGGTTTTTATAGTACCGTTTTGCTCAGTTCAAAGGTAACATTAAGGAAATAGGCTTATAGTTGGTAGAACACTTGGTAAGTCTTTGTCAAGACATTTCATGACTTAGGCGAAAACGGAAAAGTCATTTGAATGAGGAAAACAATAGTTCTCCTGTTTTCCCTGAGTAAGCCACAACGAATTAGCGCATATTTTATCAAAATACTTTTGTGGTTTGCCTAACAAGAACATCTGTCTTTGCAAAATAAAAGCGAGCCATTCTGGCCCGCCCCAGATTTGAAATGTATGCTAGTTAGTATATCGGCTCAGCTTGAATTGTCTACGTCATTGGTCATGCGTATGGCGTGATGGAAGTCATGGGTTGAAATACCCAATAGGATTTCCGCAAACCTAACGGGGTATAGTAGGAAGGTGTTTATGGACGAGTTAATGGTTATCTTGGACGCGCTGGATGGCAGCCGGGAGCGGGTGTTGACGGCAATTGAAGCGCTGCCGGACGAGGCGTTGCTGGCGGCTGGCGCTGTGGGGAGCGCTTCAGTGGCCGATTTGTTGGCGCTGCAAGCGGCCTGGGAAGCAGAGCTGGCGACGGGGCTGATGCGACTGGATCAGGGGAAATCGCCGGAGAAGTTGCTGGCGGCGTTGGCCAGGCCAGAGGCGTATGATGCGCGGCGTTTGGCGGAATATGTGGGGCGGGATTTGGACCAGATTTTTGATGATTGGCAGTTGGTGCGGGCTAAGGTTGAGGAATGGCTGGAGATGTTTTCGGAACGCGATTTGACGAGCCGAAAACGGTTTAAGGCGCTGCGGGGGAAATCGTTGAAGGAGTTGGTTTTGGCGGTAACGGCGCAGCGGGAGTTGAAATATACGGCCGCTTTAGGAAAATTTGCGCGAGAATGGTCGGAAACGGCGGCTGATATGATCCCGTTAACGGCCGTTCTCCCCAAGGATGATCAAAATGGCTCAAACACAAATTGACCCGAACGTAGTCCAGGCGGCGCAGGAAACGGCCGTGCTCGTTGACCGCAGTTCGTTAGGTATTCTCAAAATCACCGGTGAAACCCGGTTAGATTTAATCAATCGTATGTCTACCCAGGCCGTTAATGGCTTGCAGAGCGGCGAAGGAACGGCCACCGTGCTGACGACTGACATTGGTCGCATCATTGACCGGCTCATTCTGTACGCCGCCAACGACGCGGTGTACGCGCTGACCGGCGAAAATAACAGCGACAACATCGCCCGTTATTTGATGCGCTTCGTCTTTTTTAATGATGATTTCCATTTGCAGGATGTGAGCGGAGAAACGGCCGTTTTCGCCATTTACGGGCCGCAAGCGGGAGAAAAATTATTCCAGGCCGGGTTCTCGGATGTGGATTTGCCGACAGGGGGGTTGCCCCTCCATCATTGGCGGCAGGCCGAACTTGGCGGCGCGACGGCGTATCTGCACCGCGCCGATCCCGTTGCCGGAAACGGCTATTTGGTCATGACCCAAGAAGCCGATCGGGCGGCGTTGTGGGCGCATTTATTGTCCGTTGGATTGGTTGTGGCCGACGAAGCGGCGTTTGACTATTTGCGGATTGAAGCTGGCTTGCCCCGCTTTGGCCGCGAAATCAGCGGCGATTATATTCCGTTGGAAACTGGCTTGTGGGACGATGTCTCTTTTAAGAAAGGTTGTTACACCGGCCAGGAAATCATCGCCCGGATGGAGAGTCGGGGTCGGTTAGCCAAAAAGTTGGTCAAACTTCAGATGGCCGCCCCCGTTGAAGTCGGCGCCGAGCTAACGGCCGTTGGCAAAAATGCCGGTTCTATCACCTCGACGGCCGTCGGGCCGAATGGGGCGATTGGTTTGGGGTATGTGAAAACGGCCGTTTTGGATGCCGGAACGGAGCTTATGTCTGGGGAAACGGCCGTCGCCCTTCGACCATGACAAATAGACAATATCGGAAATAAGAATTGACCCACAGATTACACCGTTACACAGAGTTGCGCGGAGAAGGCACAGAGGTTCACGGAGATTTAGGAGGTAGCGATGTTTTTAGTCCAGATGTTTGTTGTGAT
>JANTGY010000400.1 GCA_024762695.1 Anaerolineae bacterium | reverse complement strand
TGATGACCGAATAGTTTGACAAATTTAAGGAGAAGGAACATGCAAAAACGGCATTTGATGATCATATTAGTTTTACTGGCTGGCAGCCTCATTTTGGTCGCCTGCCAACCCCAGACCGTAGAAGTGACCCGCGTCGTCACCGAGACCGAGACCGTCACCGAAACTGTCACCGAACAAATCGAAGTCACCCGCGTTGTCGAAGGCGAAGTCGTCACTGAAGTGCAGGAAGTGGAAGTGACGCGCGTGGTAGAAACCATCGTTGACCCCACCGAATGCAACCTGGAACCCCCGGCCGAAGCAACCGAACTTAACATGATCGGCTGGTCATTCCCCATTACCGACTACTATGCCGAAGAATTAGCAAAATGCAGCAAAGTTGAGAATCTTACTGTCAATACCAACCTGCTAGCCTCGGCCGACGCGCAAGAACAAGTGCGTCTGGCCTTGTCCGCTGGCGGCGATTCCCCCTATGACATCGTTCACTTCGCCAACTCCCAAGTGGGCGAATGGGGCGGCGCTGGCTGGCTGATGCCGCTCAACGACCTGGTTGACCAATACTGGGATGAATACAACCTCGGCGACATCCCCGAAAAATCATGGGAAGGCGTCACCATTGATGGCAACATCTATGGCGTCCCGATAGTTGGCAACACGCTGCACCTCATCTACCGGCAAGACATCTTTGATGAGTTAGGGATTGCCGTGCCAGACACTTACGATGAAGTCATCGCAGCCTGCAACACAATCGGCCTGGATAACCCCGACTATGACATGCCTTTTACCATCAACCTTTCCGCTGGTTGGGCCTGGGAAATTGAGTTTTTCCAAATGCTGCGCGCCTATGGCGGCGATTACCTCAATAACGATAACACCGCCGCATTCAACAGCGAAGCCGGTGTCAATGCGGTCAACAAGATTATTGAAGTTGCCGATGCCTGCATGGGCGTTGACGGTTACTCGTTCGGCCTGAATGATCAGGAAGTTGCTATGCAGTTGGGTACATTGCCAGCCACCAACATGTGGGCCAGCCGCGCCGCCAACATGACCGATCCAGAACGTACTGATCTGATGGATGTGATCGCTTATGCTCCAGCTCCGCGAGTTTCCCCTGACAGCCCGCGCGCTGGCTCAGCCTGGAACGACTACTACGGTATCCCGGCAACCACGACCAACGACCCTGACCTTATCTTCCGCGTCATCATGGAAGCCGCCGACGAACGCAGTCAGCGCGATGCAGCTGAGGTTGGAATGACCACTCGCCTATCCGTCGCCGAATATGGCGGGCCATACCTGGCCGCCGCCGGACAGACTATCGCCGAAGGGATTGGCATCTACAGCAAGGAACAGGCCATAGGCATTGTTCGCGCTAAACTTGGCGAGTTCCTGCCGTTGGTGGGCACTGGTGAAATGACGGCCCAGGAAGCGTTGGATGCGGCCGCTGCCGCCTACACCGAAGAAGCAACTGCACAAGGTTTCATCGAATAATAAAAGAAACTGTTTGTTAGCGTAGGGGCGGTTCGTGAACCGCCCCTACTTTGGTGAAAATTGGAGGAGGAGGTTATGAAGCGAGGCACGTTCTTTCGGTTTGCTGCCCCCAGTATTTTCATGATGACCATGTTGATGGTGGTTCCATTGATCATGGCTATCTGGTTGGGAATGCAGTTTATGACATTCAACAATATCACCACACCCCAGTTTGTTGGCTTCCAAAATTTCATTGATGTATTGAGCGATTCCCGATTTTGGCAATCGTTTCGTTTTACGGCCTTATACGCGGTCATCGTTGTCCCGGCAACCATTCTCGTCGGCTTCACTGTCGCCATGCTGTTAGACCAGGTATCAAGATTTACTCGGGGCATTTACATGTCCATCTTTTTGCTCCCATTCATCATCGTACCTATTGTCGGTACGTTGATGTTCAAGCAGCTCTTTGAGCCATCTGGCCTTTTTACCTACCTCTACCAGCTCATTTTGGATACAAAATTTCGCTACACGGAGGAGACGGTCAAAACCTTGATCATCCTCTACGGCATCTGGTATGTCGCTCCCTTTGCCTTTGTCGTTTATTTTGCCGGCCTGCAAACGCTATCTCAAGACCAGATTGAAGCAGCTTCAATTGATGGCGCGACTCGCTGGCAGAAAATCACTCACATCGTCATCCCGCATTTACGATCCTTAACCATCTTGATTTTGTTGTTCTCGATCATGGATACGTATCGGGTATTTGACAGTGTTTTTGTCTTATCAGAGATGAACCCCATCTATAAAGCGGATACGGTGATGACCTACACGTTCCAAACCGCCATCACTGTACAGCGACTGGGAAAAGCCAATGCGATGGCTATTTTAACCGTCGTGGGCATCATGGTCGCTTTGATTCCTAATTTGGTGCAAGCCTATAGAGAGCAGATTGAGGAGCGTTAATCATGGAAAAGGTAACTAACCCGATTGGTCGTGTATTCATCCATTTAGCGCTGATTATGTTTGCGGTTTATAGCATCGTGCCGTTTTTCTGGACGACATTGCAGTCGTTCAAAACATTAAAAGACGCTAATTCCCGGACACCAAAGATATTTTTTACGCCTACCTGGGATAATTATACGGATTTATGGCTGCGTTCAATCCCTGAGAATGGAGCAACGATTGGCTATTTTATCCTGGCGGCTGTTATCGTTTTAATTGGCTTGTTGCTGTTTGCCCGTTATATGCCGGTGCGTCCCAGCATCGTTTATGCGTTTGTGGCGGTATCATTTGGGCTGCTGCTGTGGGGAATTCCCCGAATGGTCGATGTAGCAAAATTCTACGACTATTTCATTAATACCATCATTGTCACCGTGGGCACGGTTGTCATCTCAATTAGTATCGGTTCATTGGCCGGATATTCGTTGGCGCGTTATACGGGCTATGCCAGTGTGGTGATTCTGATTGCAGCTCTGGCCTTCCGGGCGCTGCCGCGTCTGGCGTTCATTTTGCCTTACTATTGGATTGGAACGGCCACGAATTTACTGGATACCCGCTTGTTGGTCATCATCACGCTGGTCGCGGTTAATCAACCGTTTACGATTTGGATGTTACGCAGCTTTTTCATGGACATCCCCAGAGAGCTGGAAGAATCGGCGATGGTGGATGGCTGCAATCGTTTGACGGCGTTTACCCGCGTGATTATGCCGATTATGTGGCCGGGAATTATTTCGACGGCGTTATTCTCGCTGCTGCTGGCGTACAATGAGTTCTTGCTGGTACGCTTGCTGACGCAGACGAATTGGACGTTGCCGGTGGCGATTTCACGCTTTACGGGCGGCGAGGACCCGCGCCATTTGACGTTGGCGGCGGCTTCGGCCGTTTCGGCAACGATTCCGATTGTGCTGGTGATTTTGTTCTTCCAGAAGAATTTGGTGAAGGGCTTGGCGGCTGGAGCTGTCAAGGGGTAACGGGACGCGGATGAAC
>JANTGY010000399.1 GCA_024762695.1 Anaerolineae bacterium | reverse complement strand
TTAGCAGCTCTTTGAGGAAGGGACGCAGGTCTGTCTGACGGCGTTTTGAGTCTGATTGGCGGCTGAAATCCAGAATCTGCTGGATGAGGTCGGCGGCGCGATTAGCTTGCTCGCGGATAACCTGAAGGCGCTTTTGCGAAACATCGAGCGGGTCGAGTGTGCGCTGCGTGAGGTCGGTGTAGAGGGAGATGACGGCCATGATATTGTTGAAATCGTGGGCGATGCCGGCGGCCAGTTGGCCGACTGTGGCCAGCCGCTGCTGTCCCTGGAGATAACTTTCTTGCCGCAGCCGCTCGCTGATGTCTACAAAGGTGACGACGACGCCGACTTGTTTATCCCCCTCGTAAATGGGGCTGCTGGCGTATTCGACGGGGAAACTGGAACCGTCTTTGCGCCAGAATGGTTCGTTGATTCCCTGGTAAGACAGACTATTTTCGAGGGTGGCGTGAACGGGGCAATCGGCGGCGGGATAGGGGGATCCGTCGGCGCGGCTGTGGTGGATGATGTCGTGATGCGGTTTGCCGATGAGTTCGGCGGCCGACCAGCCCAGCATCTTCTCGGCGGCGGCGTTGACGAAGATGGTATTGCCGTTGTTGTCTAGGCCGTAGATGCCTTCGGCGGCAGCTTGCAGGATGAGACGGTTGCGGTTGCTAACCCGTTCTAGCGTTTCTTGGATTTGTTTGCGTTGGATGACGGCCGTTAACTGCTCTGCCACCCGCGCTAACTGACTTAGATTACTTTTGTCAAAGGGCGTTTTACGGGCTATGTCCAGCAGCCCAATCGGCTCGTCATCCGATATGAGAGGAATGTGCATGACGGCATTAGCGCTTAACAGGGGGGCGATCCGGGGCACAAGTTTTTTCAAGAGCCTGTTTTCGGTGTGCTCGGCCATCATTTGTCGGATGAGAGTCGGATCGTCGGTGGCGAAAGGCCGGCCGTTTTGTAGGACGTTGTAATAATGGCTGCCTTCCTCCAGGCGGATTTTAACGGCCGGAATCTCGCGCCCAATCAATTTTTCAATTTTTTGAACCAGTGTGGGGGCTATGGACAGGTTTTGCAGATGCAAATATGCCTTATCCTGGCTTAACAAATAGACTGAGGAGTCATCAGCGGCAAAAATTGTTTTTATTTCCCGAAGAAGCAGGTCAATGATTGTGCGTAAACTGTCTCCCTGATTGGCGGCGTGGTTGAGTTTGTTGATCAGGGCCAGTTCGTGGCTTTGCTGGCGGATTTCTGTCTCGGCATGTACCCGGTTGCTGATGTCTTGGACGTTGACGACGCGGTAGAGGGTGTTGCCTTCAGGGTCTTTCACGGCCGTTGCATTGGCTTCGATGGGAAAAACGGCGCCATCGGCCCGCATATGATACGACTCAAAGGTATATTGGCCTAGCTCCTCGGTGATGCGGGCATGTTTGGCGACGTCGTCCCGATAGGCGGGGGCAAAGACATCCACAACCGGTTTCCCGACCAATTCTTCGACGGTACGGCCGTGCATTTGGGCAAACGCCGGATTCATCATCTCCATAGTTTTGCCATCAGCGCTGTCCACCACAACGCCCCAATTAGCATGTTCAAAGATTTGGCCCCACTTTAGTAATTCCTTTTCCGCGCGCACCCGTTCAGTGATGTCTTGTACGTTGACAAGGCGGTAAAGAACATTACCTTCTGGGTCTTTAACGGCCGTGATATTGATAAATACCGGGAAGGTGGAGCCATCCTTACGGATATGCACCGATTCAAATGAATGATGCCCTTTTTCGTGAGCCAAACGAACGTGATGGGGGATGTCGGCGCGATATTCTGGGGCAAACAGATCGGCAATTGGCGTTCCTGCCAACTCTTCGACCGTATGGCCGTGCATGTGGGCAAAGGCGGGATTCAGCATTTCAATGGTTTGACCGTCGGCGCTGCCCGTTACTACGCCCCAATCGGCGTGTTCAAAAATTTGGCCCCATTTTTGCAGCTTGTCTTCAGCTTCCATGCGCTCTGTGACATCTTGTTTGACGGCGATGAAATGGCTGATTTTCCCCTGCGTGTCTTTGACGGGCGTAATGGTCATTTCTTCATGATAAAGCGTTCCGTTTTTGCGGCGGTTGACCATGCGGCCTTGCCAGACTTGTCCCGATAAAATAGTCTCCCACAATGCCTGATAGAATGCCTGATCATGATGACCTGATTTAAGAATGCGCAGCGTTCGCCCGCTGCATTCGGCGGTAGAATAGCCGGTTAACTGGGTAAATGCGGGGTTGAGCCATTCAATTTTGCCGTCCCGGTCAGTGATGACGATGCTGTTGGCGGTCGCTTCCAATGCCTGGGTTTGCAAACGGTGTTCCGCTTCTGTCTGGCGGCGGTCGGTGATGTTGCTGGCGATGCAGTGGGTTTGCAGGAAACGGCCGTCGGCATCATAGCCTATACGGCCGTCAAAAGAGACAATAATCCGGGAACCATCCTTGCGCGCCATGACAAACTCATTCCCGTATATCTCGCCAACTTCTAAAAATTGAACAAAAGCGCCTTTGAATCTTTCGGCGTCGGCGGGAATAAGAAAATCGCCAAACCATTGGCCGATAAGCTCTTCACGCGTAAAGCCCAGCATTTCCACCATCGCCAAGTTAACTTCCAGGAAACGGCCGTCGGCATCTAGCGATTGGTAACCGAGGGGCGCGCGCTCATACAGCCGCCGAAAACGGCTTTCGCTCTCAGTTAACGCCAATTCGATTTGTTTGTATTCGGTAATGTCCAGGAGCGAGACCAAAAGCTGGCTGGCCAGGCCATTGTCATGGCAGGTTATCACAGATGCCCGACTGTGTATCCAGCGCCATTGGCCGGTCTTGTTGCTCAGCCGGTAGACGATTTCAATCGAGTCTTCTGCCGTAAGCTGTAGAGCTTCTTGCCAATATGTTTGAACGGCTTCCAGGTCGTCAGGATGCACCGCATGGAGAATGGAGCCAGGCGCTTGAAGTTCGTCGGGCGAATAGCCCAAAAACGATGCTTTATTAAGAAACGTCGTTTGCCGTGTTTCCAGATCCAATGTGTACAAGGTGTACGGGACATGGCTGAGGATATGTTGCAACAAGCTCGTGTTTTCCATAGAATGCTCCGTGCCGACAATGATGCGCGAGGTTGCGCAAGCTCCATGATTGAAGGAATGTGTAATGAGTGAAAGCTCATTATAGCATAGCCGGAATGGATTGTTGAAGAAAGGTGACTTATGTTTGAACAAGAGCGGGTTTTATTACGTTTGCAGCAGCGGGTGTTGGGCGAGGCGGCGATTGCGGCTTCTTTTTTGTCGGGGTCATACGGCCGTCGTACCACAGACGCTTATTCCGATTTGGATGTGGCCCTGGTGTTTGCCGATGAGACGGCGCGGGAGCGGGCCTGGGCCGAACGGCGCGATTTTGTGCGTTCGGTTGTGCCCTTTGTGGCCGTGAAGTCGTTTGATGGGGCGCATGTACGGCC
>JANTGY010000398.1 GCA_024762695.1 Anaerolineae bacterium | reverse complement strand
GTACAAGAAACGCTGCAAAATGCGGCCGTTCCCCTCGCCGCCGCCCTCAACAGCATCAAAGGCGAAACGCTGACCCTGACCAAAAAACGCGGCTGGGACACACCGTTAGACATGGTGTTGTTCAACAACGCGATGGATCGCCAAACGCTGGACGCGCTCATGCAAGCCTCCCGCGAAGCTTTCCCCGATTTCCGCCGCTACCTCAAAGCGCGGGCGCGGGCGTTGAAAATCCCGGCATTGGCCTGGTACGACCGGCTCGTTCCGCTGGGCGAAGGCAGCAAACAATGGTCGTTTGGAGAAGGATCGCAGTTTGTGGTTGACCAATTCGCCACTTACTCGCCCAAAATGGCGGGATTGGCACAGCGCGCCTTCAGCGAAAACTGGATTGATGCCGAACCGCGCGACGGCAAGCGCGGCGGCGCTTTTTGTATGAAATTACAAGGAGGCGAATCGCGCATCCTGGCTAATTATGAATCCAGTTTCACCAGCGTCGGCACGCTGGCTCATGAATTAGGCCACGCCTACCACAACCTCAATCTGGCCGACCGCACCCCCATGCAGCGCGACACGCCGATGACGTTGGCGGAAACGGCCAGTACCTTCTGCCAGAAAATCGTGGAAAACGCGGCTCTGAAAACGGCCGATTCCCAAGACCAACTGCTCCTCATCGACGGCTTACTGGAATACGCGGCTCGTGTGGTGTTAAACGCCAGCAGCGACTTCATCTTCGAGACCAATCTGTTCGAAAAACGGCAGCAGCGCGATTTATCGGTGGATGAGTTGAATGAGATGATGCTGGCCGCGCAGCGCGAGGTGTTTGGCGATGGGCTGGCGGAAGACGGCCTGTACGCGCGCCGCTGGACTTACGTGCCCCATTATTACATGACCAGCTATTACAACTTCCCCTACATTTTTGGCTTGTTGTTCGGCCTGGGGTTGTACGCCCGTTATCAAGAAAACCCGGAAACGTTCAAGGGCGGCTACGATGAACTGCTTTCGTCAACCGGCCTGGGCGAAGCGGCCGATTTGGCGGCTAAGTTTGGCATTGACATCCGCACGCCGGATTTCTGGCGGGCCAGCCTGGATGTGCTGCGGGCCGACATTGATCGCTTTGAGCAGTTGGTAGATTGACCGCCCCCACCTCAATCCTCCCCCGATGGGGGAGGAAGCCGTTCCCTCTCCCTGTGGGAGAGGGCTAGGGAGAGGGTAAATCGTGGATAAGTTATCCGTTTTGCATGAAGAAATGAGAGCCTGCCGTCGCTGTTTGACGGCAGGCTTTGATATTGTGCCCGGCGCCGTCTTTCGCGGCGGGCCAGGGGCGCGGGCGCTGCTCATTGGGCAAGCGCCAGGGGTGACGGAGGTGGAGGCGAAACGGCCGTTCAACGCCGGCAGCGGCAAACGGTTATTCCAATGGCTGGGCCAGGCCGGTTGGGATGAAGCAGAATTCAGAGAGAAGCATTACATGACGGCCGTTACCAAATGCTATCCCGGCAAAGGCAAAGGCGGAAAGGGCGACCGCGTCCCCAGCAAAGCCGAACAAAAACTGTGCCGCCCCTTCCTCGAACGCGAAATCACCCTCGTCAATCCCCAATTGATGATTTTGGTCGGCGGCTTGGCGATTAAGCTGCTCTACCCGGCAAAGATGAGATTGAATGAGGTGGTGGGAACGGCCGTTTACTTCCCCTCCGAAACTCTCGCCAATCCCGTCAACTTCAACTATACAGACGCCTTACCTGTCCAATTGAATAACAATCAGCTATCAATAAACGAAAACCCAATAACCAATTACCAATTACCCATTACCAATCACCAAAACGGCCGTTTCATCGTCCCGCTCCCCCACCCCTCCGGCGCCAGCCTGTGGCCCAACAAACCGGCCAACAAAGCCCTTATCGCCAAATCTGTGCAAATTCTGGAAACAATCCGAATCAAACTAACTTTGTAACAAAAACCACCTCCCTCAAAAAATGAGGGAGGCATTTTACATCTTACGCATCTTTGCGCGTTCGTTTTTCTAGTCGCGGCTGCCTTCGCAATTCTGGAGAGTCGGCGCGCAACGGCCGTTCCCCACCCCCACTTTTCTTCATCGGCGGCGGAACCGGCAGCTTTTCCTTATCACTGCCATCCGATTCCACCGTAAACGGTGGGCCAATCGCATCCAGCAGGGCCATTTCCAACACCTCATCCAGGTGGCTGGCCGTCACCAGTGTCAAATCCTCACGGATACGGTCGGGCAGTTCGGGAATGTCTTTGGCATTTTCTTTAGGCAGCAGCACCGTCTTGATACCAGCCCGATGGGCGGCAATCGTCTTGGCTTTGAGACCGCCAATCGCCAACACCTTACCCCGCAGCGTTACTTCACCGGTCATGGCCACGTCGCGGCGCACCGGACGACGGGTAAAGGCAGAGATGACGGCCGTTGCCAAACCAATCCCCGCGCTCGGCCCATCCTTCGGCGTCGCCCCATCAGGCACATGGATGTGGATATTCACCTTGTCGAACAAAGTCGGTTTCAGGCCCAGCGTGCGCGCGTTAGCGCGAGCGTAGGTCAGAGCGGCCTGGGCCGATTCGCGCATCACATCGCCGAGGGAGCCGGTTAGGGTGATACGGCCGTTGCCCTCGCTCAAACTCACCTCAATCGGCAGCGTATTGCCGCCAAAACCGCTGACCGCTAAACCAGTGACCACGCCAACCTCATCCTTCTCTTCAGCCAGGCCATACATAAACTTATCCGGCCCCAAAAATTCGGCCACATCTTCTTCGGTCACTTCAAACGGGCCAGGTTCGCCTGCCGCTACCTTCACCGCCAGCTTGCGCACCACCTTGCCAATGTTACGTTCCAACTGGCGCACGCCCGCTTCCCGTGTGTGGTGGCGGATGATTTTACGCAGCGCCGGTTCGCCCAGCGTCATCTCCACATCTTCAATTCCATGCCCGGCCATCTGCTTTTTGAGCAAGTATTGCTCGGCAATCGCCAGCTTTTCATCCTCGATGTAACCCAGCATGTTGATCGATTCCATCCGGTCAAACAGCGGCGCCGGAATCGTGCTGAGTTGGTTCGACGTGGTGATGAAAATCACCTGGCTCAAATCAAAAGGCACTTCTAGATAATGGTCGGCGAAACTATGATTTTGCTCCGGGTCGAGCACTTCCAACAGCGCCGACGAGGGGTCGCCGCGCCAATCGGAGCCAACTTTGTCAATCTCGTCCAAAACGATGACAGGATTGCGCGTTTTAGCGTCGCGCAAAGCGCGGATGATGCGCCCCGGAATAGCGCCGATGTAAGTGCGGCGATGACCGCGAATTTCGGCCTCATCGCGCACACCGCCGAGACTAATCCGCACCATCTCCCGGCCAATGGCGCGGGCTACGGAGGTAGCAATCGAAGTTTTACCGACGCCGGGCGGGCCGTTCAGGTTGATGATGGCCCCGCGCATTTTGGTTCCGGCCAGTTTGCGCAC
>JANTGY010000397.1 GCA_024762695.1 Anaerolineae bacterium | reverse complement strand
AGTACGGCCGTCTCTTGCACCTGTGGATGCTGCCGCAATACTGTTTCAATTTCTCCTGGCTCAATGCGAAAGCCGCGAATTTTCACTTGATCATCAACTCGCCCCAAGTATTCAAGGTTACCATTGGGCATCCAGCGGACGAGGTCCCCTGTCCTGTAAAGCATTGGTGAAGGGGTGATTTCTCCCTTTCTCCCTTGCTCCCGTGGCCCCTTGCTTTGTTCAATCACAGGGTTCGGAATAAATCGTTCTGCTGTTAGTTCGGGCTGTCCAAGATAGCCCAACGCCACGCCAACGCCGCCAATGTACAATTCGCCGGGGACACCAATGGGAACGGGCTGCTGCTGTGCATCCAGAATGTAGGTCTGGGTATTGGCAATCGGACGACCGATAGGGATTTCGCCGCTAAGGGGGCCATCAGGGCGGTAGGCGGTGGCAATGATGGTAGCTTCGGTGGGGCCGTAGGTGTTCAGCCAGGTAACGGCCGTTGCGTCCACAACCGACTGCCACTTTTGTAAATGCGCCGCCGATGCTTTTTCGCCGCCGACGACCACCAGCCGCAAACAATCGGGAACCGGTTGGCTGGTGTGCGCCAGTTCATTAACCCATTCATGCCAGTAAGCGGTGGGTAAGTCGAGCGCTGTTAACTGTTGCTCTGCCACCAGATCGTTCAATTGATGAACTGGCGGTACTGTCTCGTCCCGCAACACCAATGTCGCTCCACAAATTAGAGTCGGGAAGATTTCCTCAACGGCCGTGTCAAAATTGATGGTAGCAAACTGCCAAACACGGTCGAGCGACTGAAGGTGGAACAGGTCAATGACAGCTAAATTGTGATTCAACACCCCGCCATGAGAGACCATCACCCCTTTGGGTGTGCCGGTGGAGCCGGAGGTATAAATGACGTAGGCCAGGTCATTAGAAGATTGGGGAATAATGGGATTAGTCGTCGGGTGTTGGGCAAAGTCATTCCAGTCCGGCGAAAGCATAATTATTTGCGAATCGTGAGTTGTCTGGTCTAGGGCCTGTCGAAAAGTGAATTGGGAATGGCTGATTGCTTCCCGCGTGAGAATCGTCTTCGGTTGGGCATCGCCAATCATGAAGGCCAGACGTTCCGCCGGGTAGGTGGGATCCAGGGGGAGGAAGGCTGCGCCGGCCTTGAGAATGCCCAGTAGACCGATGATCAATTCGGCTGACCTGTCAAGCGCGATGCCGACACAATCGCCAGGAGCGACACCACGCTGAATAAGGGCATGGGCCAGCCGGTTGGCCTGTTGGTTCAGGGCTTCGTAAGTAATCTGCTTGGAGCCGATTTGAAGCGCTACGGCCGTAGGCGTTTGAGCGGCTTGCGCGGCGATGAGGTGGTGGATGCACTGGTTGTCGGGAAGCGCGGCTCCCGTATCATTCCATTCTTGCAAAACCTGTCGCTCCGCCTCGGTCAGTATGGGCAGTTGATCTATGGCCCGGTCAGGATCAGCCACAATGCCGGTCAGCAATGTTTGGAAGTGACCGATCAGCCGTTGAATGGTTGTAGCATCAAACAGGTCGGTGTTGTACTCAAAGTTGCCGGTCAAACCGCCCGCCGTTTCGGTTAACACCAACGTCAAATCAAAATTGGAGATGCCGCAGTCAACATCCAGCGAGGTTAAGGCAAGTCCCGGCAGTTCAAGGGGATGTGCAGGCATATTTTGCAGCACAAACATGACTTGGAAGAGCGGGCTGTGGCTCAGGTTTCTTTCTGGCTGGACGGCATCTACGACCATTTCAAAGGGAATGTCCTGATTGGCAAAGGCGTTTAGCGTAGTCTGCCGGGTGCGGTGCAATAAATCACGGAACGCAAGCCCTGGTGACGGATTGTTACGCATGACCAGGGTATTGACGAAAAAGCCAATCAGCCCTTCGATGTCGCGCCGGTTGCGGTTGGCGATGGGTACGCCGACGCAAATATCGGTCTGGCCGGTATATCGGTGGAGCAGAACCTGGAAGGCGGCCAGCAGGGTCATGAACAGGGTGACATTTTCCTGGCGGCTGAGTTGGTGGAGCGATTGGGATAAATCTTGGGGGAGGGTAAACGGCCGTTTCGCCCCCCGAAAAGATTGCACCGCCGGGCGTGGTCGGTCGGTTGGCAGTTCCAGCAAAGCAGGCGCGCCGGTCAACTGCTCCCGCCAATAATCAAGTTGTTTAGTCAACGTGTCCCCGGTTAGCCATTGGCGCTGCCAGAAGGCGAAATCGCTGTACTGGATGGGCAAATCGGCTAACGGGGAGGGCTGGGCATTGGCGAATGCTTCGTACAAGGCGACAATCTCTTTGGTGAGCACGCCGACCGACCAACCATCGGCGATGATATGGTGCAGGCTGACCAAAATGATATGCTCGGTTTCGTCCAGTTTGAGCAGGGTTGTACGCAGCAAGGGGCCGCGAGATAGATCAAACGGCCGCTGCGCTTCGGCGGTAATCAAGCGTTGGATTTCTTGTTTTTGCTGGTCGGGCGGAAACGGCCGTAAATCTACCACCGGCAGAGGGATAGTCAGTTCAGGATAAACGCGCAAGGTTGGCTGCCCGTCATGCGTGGCCGGGAAGACAGTACGCAGCGTCTCATGCCGCAGCGCCACAGCTTGAACAGTTCGCTCCAAAGCGGTCACATTCAACGGCCCGGTAAGCCGGATGGCGTCAGCCATCATGTACAACGGACTGCCCGGCTCCAGATGATCCAGGAACCAAAGTCGCTGCTGGGCAAAGGAAAGCGGCGCCTGCTGCCCCGGCGGCAATGGCTGGATGGGCGGCGCCTTGGCGGCTTCGCTGGTTGAGAGTTGAGCCGCCAACTCGGCGATGGTGGGCGCTTCAAACAGCGTGCGCAGCGGCAGGTCCACCTGAAAACTGCTGCGAATGCGGGAAACTAGTTGAGTCGCCAGCAGGGAATGTCCGCCGGAGGCAAAGAAATTGTCGTAAATGCCAACCCTCTCGACTCCCAGCAGTTGTGACCAGATGCCAGCCAAGAGTTCTTCCGTTGTGCTGCGCGGCGCTACAAATTCGCGGTCGGATTGGATGGAATCAGGCGGCGGCAAAGCGCGTCGGTCAACTTTGCCGTTGGCCGTCAGCGGCAGCGCCTCCAAAACAATGCAGGCGGCCGGGATCATGTAATCCGGCAGTTTGTTTTTAAGGAATTCCCGCACATCGCGGACTGCCAGTGAAAGGGTCTGGGAAACCACGTAGGCGGTCAAGAATTTATCGCTTGATTGTTCGCCATGCACCGTCACCACGCTTTCGCTGATATGGGGATGCTGATTGAGCGCGGCTTGAATCTCGCCTAGCTCGATGCGAAAACCGCGAATTTTGACCTGATCGTCAATCCGGCCCAAAAATTCGACTTCGCCATCGGGCCGATAACGCGCCAGATCGCCTGTTTTATATAATTTCGCGCCTGATTCTGGGGCGAAGGGATTTTCGATAAACTTTGCGGCCGTTAGCTCAGGC
>JANTGY010000396.1 GCA_024762695.1 Anaerolineae bacterium | reverse complement strand
TAGCCGCCCATTGCCAGGCAGGTACGGCCGTTGCCGTCAACCGCATCGGCATCGCCAGGGGGGCTGTCAGGGGGATAATGCTCAACCAGGTCGCAAAGGGGCCGTTGGGGGCCGAAAGCATGATGGCGTTAAACCACATCGGCAAAAAAGTGGGCAGCATCAGCAGGAAGGTGTACTGCGACCCTTCCTTGACATTGGGCGCAATGGCGCCCAGCGCGGCGAAGAGGCTGGCATACACCAGATATCCGGCGATGAAATGTAAAACCGTCAACGTCCAGACGCCAGCCGTCAGCGTGGGCATAGCGATGTTGCCAAACATGCTGCCATCCCGTTGAAAAATGACAAAGGCCAGGAAGCTCCACACGCCCATTTGCAGCAGGCCAATGCCGCCCAACCCTGCCACTTTGCCGATGAGCAAGTGCAACGGCCGTACCGATGACAATAAAATCTCCATCACCCGATTCTCTTTTTCCTTGCCCAAACTTTGCAGCAAATAACCCGACGCGCCCATCACCGTCAGGTAAAACAGGATGGCAATGCTCATTGCCAACGCCAGCGACGCCAGAAAATTTTGCCCCGATTGCGATTCGGCGGCGCTCAAATCAATCTCTTCATACAGTTGCAAAGGCGCGATAATCAGCCCCGTTTCGGCCGTTTCGCCGACGAAATTAGCCGTGAGCAGCGCATACAATTGGTAGCGTTCAAACGAATCCAGCGGCGCATTATCGGCATAATGAAAGAGTTCGCCGGCGGCCAAATAATCGGCCGGGATGCGGTAATAACTGTTGATTTGCTCTGCTTCGTAAGCGGCTTCGGCGGCGGCCAAATCGGGGTAAAGGGCGAATAAGGTGTCGGTTGGCGGCGGAAACAGGGTTAATTGCCCTGTTTCATCAACCAGACCGGCGGGCAAGGGCGTTTCGGGCGCGTCGCTGACGAAGCTTTCCAGGGCGCTGCTGCCGGTATTTTCCCCTTGCGAGCGGGCCAGCCAGTTGACGCCGCTGAGGATGATCAGCGACAGCATGGGCAGGCCAAAGATGGCAAACAGCGCTGACCGTCGTTTCAAGGTCGATGAAAATTCGTGCTTGGCGACTAATCCAATTTTGTTGTTCATCAGTTTCCCCTCAATTGTTGACGGACTTCACGCCAGGTGACTTTTTTGCCGTAGCGCAGCAGGCTAAATTGAAGCAGGCGGCTGACCAGGAACAAAGCGAAGACGGCCGTTCCCGCCAAAATTCCCCAGCTTGCCACTAATTGCCAGGTGGGAATGGCGGTGATTTGCGACCGAGTCAGCATGGTGAGCGGGGCTGAAAACGGAAACATGCTCAATGTCACGGCCAGGGAACTGTTTGGATTCTCCAGGATGAGGCCGGTGAAATAGAGCGGGAACACGGACAAAATGTTGATGATGCCGACCATGCCCTGACCTTCGGAAACGGCCGTAATGCTAATCCCAATCGCCGTAATCAACGCCGCATTGAGCACATAATATGGAACGAACCAGGCCGCCGCCATGATGATAATCGAACGCGAAAACGTAATCGGTTCAAACTGAGGGATTCTGGCCTGAGCGATGGCAATTCCCAACGCCGCCAACCCCAGCCAGACGCCGATTTGCACAAAACCAAGCCCAACCAGCCCGATAATTTTGCCCACCATAAGCTGCGATGGTTTCAGCGAGGTGATCAAAATCTCCATCGTCCGGTTCTCCTTCTCATCCACAATGGCCTGGATGAGGAAGCCAGAGGTGGAGAAGATGCCGATGAGGAAGATGAAACCGATGATGAAGGGCAGCATAAAATCGAGTACCGAACCGCTGCCGCCGTTTTCGGATAACGACACAAAAGTTACGTCTAAACTGTTATCGCGGAATCGTTCGAGCAGTAGCGGATCGCTGTCGGCCAGCAGGCTGGCCCGCAAATAATCGGCTATTTCGCCGCCAATCTCATCATAAATGTTGCCTCGATGGTAAAGGACGACATGACTCGTTTCCAAATAATCGGCGGCGACGATGAAGTAAGCTTGAATCTCTTTTTCGTCGAGGGCGGCTTGCGCGGCCGTCTCATCGGCAAACAAGACGAATGGCATGGCGTCGTCGTCTATGTTGGCGTACAGGGCCGGCTGCATCATAATGCCCGCCTGGTCTACTACGCCCGCCGGTTCTTCGCTTTTGCTAGTGAAAAACAAAACCATCCCGCCTATTACCAAAACCATGATAGTAGGCAGTCCCAAAACAGCGAAAATAAACCCGCGACGGGTAAAGTGTCGCCAAAATTCGTGCCGCATGACTAAAAATGTTTTGTTCATGATTTTATGGGGTTATCGTCGCCGTTTTCTCCGACAATGCTGATAAAAATCTCGTTGAGGCTGGGCAGGGCTACTGAGAAATGCTCAATCACGTAGGCATCATTGTTCACAAGTTCGCGTAGCAGATCATTGGGGGCGACGCCTTCGCCCAGGGTGAGATGCCATGTCTTGTTGTGATGTTCGCTTAATTGAACGTGAGGGAGTTGGTCAAATGGGCCTGTACCGCTTACTTCAACGGTGTTTCCGGCAAACTGGCGGCGCACGGCGTCCACTGCGCCCTCCAGCACAATGCGGCCGCGATGGATGAGGACGATGCGGTCGCACATCGCTTCTACCTGGTGCATTTGGTGGGTGGACATGATGATTGCCTTGCCCTGATCGCGCAGCCCCAAAATCATTTGGCGGATGAGTTCGGTGTTGACCGGGTCAAGGCCAGAAAAGGGTTCGTCTACGATGATGAGGTCGGGGTCGTGCAGGACGGTGACGATGAACTGGGCTTTTTGGTGCATCCCCCGGCTGAGGGCGCTTATTTTTTTGTCTTTGTGTTGCCACAAATCAAGCTGTTTGAGATAGGTTTCGGCGGCGGCGACGGCCGTTCTCTTATCCATCCCCTTCAACGAGGCCAGATACAGAATGACATCCATCAATTTCTGATCGGCATAGAGGCCGCGTTCTTCGGGCAAATAGCCAATCTGATTTTTCTTTTCTTCTGTCATGGGACCGCCGAAAATAGCGATACGGCCGTTATCCGGGCGCAAAATATCCAACATCATTCGAATCGTCGTTGTTTTGCCCGCCCCATTTGGCCCTAAAAGCCCAAAAATCTCGCCCGATTGCACTTCAAAGCTGATATTGTCGGCCGCTTGCGTTTCGCCAAATCGCTTACTTACTTGTTCAAGCAATACACTGTTCATTCAAACTCCTTTCGTAGCTGGTTCGCCCATCAATTCATTGGCGCTTTAGTTAGTTACCCAAGTCGCCGATTGGCCGAAGCGCTGAGATGTTGCTAGCATACCATACGCACAATTTCTCGTCTTGTTTCAAATGACTTTGGCGATTGAACCTGCCCCTAAACTGTTACCAGGGTCTTTCCAAACTCATAAAAAAACTTGTACGCTTCAAATTCTAATGACCAATCTTTAGGGGCGTCGCCTCGGCGCTGCGCGCCTGGCGACG
>JANTGY010000395.1 GCA_024762695.1 Anaerolineae bacterium | reverse complement strand
TTTGGCGTAGTCGGTGAGGGCCACTTCCACGCCGTACCGGGTACCGGCCATGCCGTCGAGGGCTTGCTCAGCCGCCTGTCGTCTCAGGCAGCGCTGTCCGCTCAAATAAGGGGTCAGCAGGAGGGCGGCGTCGGTGCGCATGCCGCCCTGACGAAAGACAGCGACGGTCATGTCGGTCGCGCCGGCCAGCAGGGGGAGACAGAGGGATTGCAAATGATACGGCCGTAAACCTATCAGGTCGGCGTCTAAAAACAGAACCAGGTCGGTGGATAGGGTCTGTACCCCAGCCAGCATGGCCCCGCCCTTGCCCATGTTGTAGGGGAGACGAAGGGGGGTGATACGGCCGTCTTGCTGCGCCCAAGATCGGGCCACTGCCAGCGTACTGTCCGCTGAACCATCATCTACCACAACGATTTCCGAAACCCAATCCACGCCGTCGACAGTTTCCAGAACGCGGCCCAATCCCTTTTCTTCATTAAACGCCGGGATAACAATGCCTATCGTTTCTGATTTCAACAATTCATTCATCGTGCCTCTCCTGCTTGTAAAAAGCATCGCTCAGTTATCTAAACTGGAGCGTAACGGCACAGATTAAAGCTCCGATGAAAGTTGATTAAGAATGTTCTTATGCTTGGGGAGACCTCCGGGAAAGTTTTCCCGGAATTTGTTTCACAAAAAAGAGACATCCCATTAGGGTGTCCCTTTTTCAAGGAAGGGCCACAACTATCTTAGAGAGTTGGATGGACGCAAAACTTCAACGCGAGACGGAACGACGGGCAGCGCTTTGCGGGTGTTTGGCAACAGCAAGCGTGTCCTCATCCCATGGGCTTTAGTCAACTGCGAGTTGTCTGTTGGCAAGATTGCCGCGTCGGTGGGGCTGTTGCTGCAAAACGCATCGCAGCGCCTGCGCCTGATGAAAGAGCGCGGCATCTTCTACTCCGTCGCCGATAACAAATTATTACAATCATGCGAGTACATTTGATTGCATAACGCAAGTTGCTACCTACAGCTTAGTTTTTGTTTTTGCAACGAATTCACGCGAATTTCCACGAATTAAAGTCGTAATTGGCGGAAATTCGGGCTAATTCGTTGCCGAAAATGATTAGTGGCAACTTGGGTTACATATCATACGAGGAGCTGGAGAGCAAACTATCTTCAGGTTTGACCAGGATACGACTCAATAGATTTGTGTTTGCACTCAACGACAAATGAGAACTGGACGGTTGCATGTGCGTAAGACCTCATCTACGACACTACCCAGAATAATCTCCATGACAGAGCTAAAACCATAGCCACCCATGATGATGAGGCTGCTCTCTTGGCTTTTGGCCGCACGCAAGATGGCTTCTGCCGGGCTTCCTTCTTCTATAAGATAATCTACTTGAAGATTCTGGGATTCTAGATAAGTGCGGGCGCGCACGGCCGTTTCCATCTCCACGCGCTTGCCGAATACCGTCACCACAGTCAACGGCGCCTGCCACTGCCCGGCCAGATATGCAGCCACAAACAAGGCTTCGTCCGATTTGGGGCTGCCATCATATGCCAATAGCAAGCGATCTGGATCGGGCCGGACATAGGGAACGGCCAAAACGGGTCGAGGACAACGGCGTAGAAGTTGACTAAAACCAGAACTCAAACGTTTGATTGGCTGATCGCCCGGCGGGTGTTTCAAACTGACGATAACTAGATCGGACCAACGCGCCCGACTGGTAATGGTACGCATGATACCGCCTGTTTCGATGCGCAACTCACCCCGAACGGCCGCTTCTTGACAGCGTCGTTCAAATTCCGCCTTTATGGCTAGGGCTGGATCTGCTTCTGGACTAACCATATCAGTAACAACGTGTAAGCCGTAAAGACGTCCTTGTTCCCGCCGGGCTATCTGGATTGCTTGTTCCAATGCCATCCATCCATCGTCACGACCGTTTATGCCCACCAAAATGTGCGAGAACAAGCGATCGTCTCGGTGTGAAGCCAGCCAGGATTTGCGCCATATGCCAGGAGCCGGGCCGTCTTCCAGCGCATCCGGCGTCATCATATCTTTCAAACGCTCGCTGAGACGCTGCCGTACCCGTTCCGGGCGGCGGCTTTGGGATGAGATGAGGTCAGTAACGGCCGTTTCCGTCTCCACATCCCAGCCCAACCGTTCAATCAGCCGGGCGCGATGCTTGTACACCCAAACATACAAATCCGTCACCGTGCGGTCGGGAAAATCTCGCAGCGCGCCACGCCGCCGAATCATGCGCGCAACCGGGCGATAAACTTTTTCGTACCAATCGGCGGCGGCTTCGGTAAATGTCGCCTCTTGCCCTTTTTCATGTGCCAACCAATGCTGATGCACGCTAATTTGTTGTTCCAGCGCCCGGTAATTACCGGCCACGCTCATCGTTAAATTGAGTTTGGGATAACGTCCGCCCAATTGGGTTCTTTCTAAAAATTGGGCGTACCTTTCCTTGATGATTAAATCGTCCGGCGCCAAATCGGGCGACAAAGGCACTTCTGTTTCTACCAGCGTCACATACGCTTCAATGTGCGACGCTTCCAACTCACGCGCCACCGAAACGCGATGATTGCCGTCGCGCACAAAATAGACATCGCCAATCTGAAAAACCTCAATCGGCGGCAGCCCGGCCATCCCTTCGGTGATTGTGAAAACTTTGGCCCAACGCTGCTCGTCTTTGTCCACACGCGGCAAAAAGCGGCGGGTGAAATCTTTGTAGCGCCCCACGCTGCCCACAATGGCGTCCAGTGGAATGTCGCGCAGTTCGCGTTTAGACGTTTCCATGGCCTTGACTTTTTGGCGTACTTCTTCGTAGGAAAGCAAATCAGCTGATTGGCCGGATAGCGCTGCCCGTACGCGCTCTAACTCGGCGCGCAACCGGGCCGAACGAAAGTTCTGGATGGCAGCCTGCCTGATTTCATGGCTGTGTTCGGACAAATAAAACCTCTGGGGTTGTCTGGCTACAATGGATAAAAAATAAACGGATTTTTTCGGACCGGCATCCGATTTTTTCTGAATCCATTGAAGTCATTTCGGGTTACGGTATTCTATTGGTTTTCAACTGATTGGCGAGTTTGACCAACGCATCTGCCGCGTCGAATCTGCAATATGGTATTTGGTAATTACTTGATTATTAGCCAGCTAATTCATACAAACGAGAGACAGCTTACAGCAACGGCCGTCCCCCATCCACCGGAACAACATTCCCCGTCATAAAAGTCAATGAAGTCGCAATCGCCCAAATCGTCTCCGCCACATCCTCCGGCGTTGCCAGCCGATTGAGCGGCGTCAAATCAACCTGCTGCTGTAAATAGGCCGGATCCATCCGCTTGGCATATTCGCCCAGCACCCAGCCTGGCGCCACCGCCACCATACGAATTTTAGGCGCCAACGCCCGCGCCAAAGAGCGCGTCATCGAATCAATCGCCGCTTTAGAGGCACAGTAGGCGACATTGCTGCCTACGCCCGTCGTTCCAGCGA
>JANTGY010000394.1 GCA_024762695.1 Anaerolineae bacterium | reverse complement strand
GCCCTGGTCTATCTGGTGGGGCTAAAAGAGTATGAACCGGTTGCTAAAACAGCCACTTTTGTCGGCATTGTCTGTTACAGCATGGCGATGTTGTGTCTGTTGATGGATGTGGGGCGTCCGGACCGTTTCTGGCATGGCTTTGTGTACTGGAACGTCCACTCTGTCCTCTGGGAAGTGACAATGTGCGTCGGCCTCTACTTCTCGGTGCTGATTCTGGAAACGATGCCCATCGTGGCCGATATGGACTGGTTCCAAAAGATATTCCCCAAGTTGTCCAAACCAATGCGTCACATTCACCACTATTCGCCGATTTTGGCGATTTTTGGGCTGGGCTTTTCGATGCTGCATCAATCGTCATTGGGGGCGACCTATGGCGTGATGATTGCCCGCCCTATCTGGTTCCGGCCGAATATTTCGGTACTGTTCATTTATTCGGCCGTGCTGGGCGGCATCGCGCTGACGCTGTTTGTTTCGATGGTTTCAGCCCGGTTAACGCCCCGCGCCAATGTAGATGATCGCTTGATTGACAAGTTGGCGAAGGCATTGGGCTGGAGCCTGGTCGGTTATCTCTATTTCCGCTTCTGGGATGCGTTTGCGATGAATTATACGTACCAGCCGGGACGGACTGAGGGATTGCAAATTCTGACGCAGGGAGCGTTGTCGTTTAATTTCTGGATTGGCGAGGTGGTTTTGGGGATGGTTTTCCCAATGATTGTGCTGTTGAACGGCCGTCTCCGTCAAAATCACACCCTGCGCATGATCGCCCTTTTCTGCGTCTCGGCCGGCGTGGTCGCCTATCGTTGGGATGTCAATCTGGTGGGGCAGCTCATCGTCTTGACTTACTTACCGCATGAAATCGTGGCCCGTTACACCAGCTACTTCCCATCGCTGATTGAATTTATGACCGGCGGCGCTGTCATCGCCTACGGCTTGTTGGGCGTCACGATTGGCGTGCGTTATTTGAACATTGTGGATCATAAAGCCGCACCGCATACCCATGCGGTCGAACAGCCGGTTACGGCCGTTCCCGCCAGTACAGATTGAATAGGACACGGATTTCGCGGAAAAACACGGATTAAAACTATTTATCCGCGTTCATCTGCGTTCATCCGTGTCCCATTTCTGAGGTTCAAACAATAAAGATGGCATCGAGACTTAACTTAAATGACCAACAACAATGGACGCGGCGGGTGTGGCTGATGTTGGCCGCCGTTGTTTTGCTGACGGCCGTTTTTGGCGGCTACTACTACTTCGATCGTTACATCCATCTGGACGACCAATCCCCGATTGATCAAAGCATCATCCAAATGGAAGAAGTCGTCCGTCAAAACCCGGAGGATGCCGACGCCCGCGTGGGGTTGGCGCAAACGTATTTGCAAAACGGCCGTTACCCCCAGGCCCTCGCACAAACCCAGGAAGTTCTGTCGGCCTATCCCGAACATCACGGCGCATTATTTGTGCAAGGCATCGCCTACGCCCAAGCGGGCGAAACGGCCGCCGCCATCGAGCCGCTGGCTAAACTCGTCGTCCTGCGCCGCCAATCGCCGATGGCCCAAACCGACAACATGCTGCAAACCGCCCTCTACTACCTGGGCAAAAGCTATCTCGAAGTCGGCCGTACCGATTATGCCATAGACGCCTTCACCGAAGCGCTCACCATCAACCACACCGACGCCGACGCCATGTATCTGTTAGGACAAGCCTACAGCCAAAACGACCAGCCCGACCTGGCATTGGCTCAATACCAAAACGCGGTGCGCTTTGTTCCCGACTTTATCGAGGCCTATCAGGGGATGGCCGACAGCTACACCGCCCTCTCCCAACCCGACCACGCCATCTACGCCCAGGGCATGGTGGCCTACGCCCAGCGCGATTTCGAAACGGCAAGAGGGCGCCTGGAAACGGCCGTTGCCGCCCTGCCCCAATTTGCCCCCGCCTTTTTGGGCCTCGGCATCACCTACGAACAGTTAGGGCTGCTGACCGATGCCGAAAACTACCTGACCCATGCGCTGGCCCTCGACCCCGATAATTTCCTGGCTTCTCACGCATTAGGCCGCGTCCAGCATGTTTTAGCGGGGCAAGAGTAGTGACACAGAGGAACACAGAGAAGGCATAGAGATGCACAGAGAAAACAAAGAAGAATTAACTTACGCTGTATCTAATCCGCGACAAAGACGACTCTTGCAAGCGCTGTTTTTCTTATTGTTGGCAGTGTTTATCGCCATTATCGTCTTATTTGTGCGCTATTTGCGCCAGCCGGTTCCCTTGCCGCAATTGATTGTGCCGCAGGCAGAAATCGTCTATCCGCCCCATTATCTATTTTCGATTTATGGCGTGGACGCGCCGGTGGGCGTGGCCGTTTCACCAGATGGGGGGCGTATTTACGCCGCCGAAAGCGGCGGCGACCGGCTTGTCCAAGCCTTTGACCGCGATGGCGAATGGCTGGGCGCGCTCATCCCGCCGCGCACGCGCTCCGGCGAACGGGCGCCCGTTTATTTGGCAGTGGATGGGAACGGCCGCGTCTTCATCACCGACCGCCTGCAGCGCGCCATCTACGTTTTTAACCAAAACGGCCTCTACCTGGATACCCTCATTGATTCCGAACTGGCGCTGAGCGAATACGTCGCCCAGCACACTGGCGGATTGGCTGATGGCGCCACCTTCACCTACAACGCCTTCCAGAGCAATGTCTTTTACCAGGAGACAACCGATACCGTCGAACAGCATTTGCCCGCCCCCGCTGCATCCTGGGCGCCGCTGGGCATCCGCATTGGGGCCAACGGCCGTGCCTGGATCACCGACGTCACCGACGGCCAAAACCGCGTCCGCATCTTTGACATTCCCGACGAACCGCTCCTGTTAAGCTGGCACGAACGCAACAACGGCGGCCTGGCTTACGGCGAATCCGGCAGCGGCCAGGGCCAGTTTTCCTTCCCCAACGCGGCGATGGCCGACTCGCAGGGGCGGATTTATGTGTCGGATGGGAATAACGGCCGTATCTCCGTCTGGGACGATTTAGGCAACTTCCTGTTCCATCTGGGAACCGGCAGCGACGACGAAACCCTCAGCCTGCCGCGCGGCCTTTACATTGATCAGCGCGATCGACTGTACGTGGTGGACGCCGTCGCCCAAAATATCCGTGTTTATGATCTATCCGGCCCTGAACCGCAAGAGATTTTCCTCTTCGGCGATTTTGGCCTGGGCGACGGCCAATTCAATTACCCCAATGACATAGCCGTTGACCAAAGCGGCCGTCTCTACATCGCCGACCGCGAAAACAACCGGATTCAGGTCTGGTCTTACTGAAACCGTAGCCCGATTTGGTAAATCGGGCAGAACGATTTACCAAATCATTTTACATTTAAAGAGAAGATATTATTAGCTACTCGTAGTTAGCCACGTAGTCTTCGGAGTGGCGTCATCCAACGGTACTCCGTCGCTGAACAGCGCGACTACGTACCTTACTACGAACATAGTATACG
>JANTGY010000393.1 GCA_024762695.1 Anaerolineae bacterium | reverse complement strand
CAATTCCCGCAACATGCGATTCATTAGTGGCGAAAACTTCGTGACACTAACGAATTCCCGAAACACGCACTTTTCTCAACTCATTTGAAATGCACCCCAAGTCAATTTATCATCTAGCAGTTGCTTCCCCCCCTGCGACCGGCCAGGTTTTTAGTAAGTTGATTTTTTAGCGAGACAACTCGTAAAAACCTGGCAGGGCGGTCTTGTCTAGGGTGCGAAGGGCGTTACAAACTGATCCAACGCCCGATTACCCACAAAAGGCACCAACCCCAGCCCGCGCGACGTTTCGTATACCCAGTTTACATTTTCCGGCTCCAGCGCATAATCCACCGTAAAGACGATTAAATTCTTGCTCAACGCCAACATCAGGTCGTTCAAGTAATATTCGCTGCTGACGTGGAGCGTGCTTTCCGGGAATTCGTCATACTGCGCCTGGCAGGCGGGCGGCAGAGAAGCGTAATAGGCATTCGTGTCTACATCATCCTCGGCGCGTGGTAGGGGGCAGTCGCCGGGCGGGTCGTTGTCGGCTCCGCCATCAAACCAGACCTGCTCCTGGGCGATGGCATCCACAATCTCCACGTACTCATCAGATTGGGCCAACTCGGCTGCGTTTTGGCCGATGACGATGAAGTTTTCATGCCGTGCCCGCCCAAACTCGGCTAGATCGCCCACGAACCAGATCATTTCTTGGCGCGGGTCTGCGTCATCCGCAGCGGCAAAAGCGGCCACTGCTTCGTCTGAATATGCTTCTACCCAGTCCAGGTAGATGCCGTCGAATCCGGCGTCTACAATCGCTTGTATCAGGCCCGTTTCCTCGTTCAGCCAGATGTCCTGCCATTCGTCGTACCAGTAGGCGACCGGATAGTTGCCCTCCCAGCCATCGGGATCGCCGGTGATGATCCATGCCGGGTTGCCGATATCCCAGCCTGGCTGCCAATAGGTGCGGTATTCCTCCGCCTCGCCGATGTCAATGTAGGCGATGACCAGCTTGGGATGGTGGGCCTGATGTAGTTGGGCGATGACCTCGGCCATGGGGTAATCGGTATTGTTTTCTTCGGAAGGAATGAAGTCGAGGACGATCATATCATGCGTCGAAGCGGCGATTTCATCCACGATATCCTGTTCCAGATTGACGTCAATCAAATACAACCAATGGCTCACATCTTCCAAAGCGGGTAGTCCGCCCTCTGTCTCCATCTTGATGAAGGTAGACGGCCGTACCGCATTCTTCTCCCAAAACCCAACAATCACATTCATCAAGGCGTTGGACGTCTCTTCCCGATTGGCCGGATCAGGCCCATAGAGGAAATTCATATCATGCACATCTTCGGCAAATGGCGGCCACGATGTTTGCCATTCCCACAGCGCATAATTCAGGCCGCGCCGCTCAAATAAGGCCATCTGGTCGCCCATGAAGTCGGCCGCGCCGGGAACCCAACGGTTGACGCCAAACTCATCCACCGCCACTGGAACGCCATAGTTTGTCTTAAATTCGTCAATCGGCGTGAGGAATTCATCTAACCAGGCCCGGTCAAACTGATCGGGCGCGCCATCATAATCGGCGTCGAATTCGCCGGGATAACTGTGTTTGCCGCGCGGCGCTTGATGGGTGTAATCTTCTTGCGGCTCGTATTGATGCACCACGTAAACCGTGCGCGGGTCGCCGGTCGGTTCCAGGGCATTGAGCCAGCCGACGCCGCTCCAGCCCATCCCGCCTACCAAAATCGGCGTTTGCAGATCCACTTCGCGGATGCCGTCTACCAGGCGCGGGTACATCTGGTTCCAATCGTACAGCGACCCGGCATGGTCGGCATAAAACGCATCGGGATCGTAAATGTCGAAGAAAACCCCGGCGGCGTTTGGTTCGACCATCAGCTTATATCCGGCGACGATGGGATTGTCCCGATACCGTTCGGCCGTGTAGCGCCACATCGCTGCCCAGGCATCTTGCGCGGCCTGATCTTGCCACACAGAATCGTTGAAATAGCCGTCAAAATAGGCATCGCCGCCGCAGCAGAGCGTAAATTCGCTGCGGCCCGGCCCGGTGCGGAAGCCGATTGTGGCGAACATGTCGGCTTGGGCAATCATCGCCAGCAGGTTGTCGAGATGGGCTTGGGCATCGAGGTTGACGGCATAGGGCGGCGTCTCGCTGAACAGTCCCGGCCCGGAAATGGAAACGTAGTTGGCGCCTAATTCTGCTAGCCGGTCAAAATCTTCTTGCGTGTAGGGTGGCCCGAACGGTCCCGGCCCCTTGAATTCCAGACCATCCAGTTCGGGGATGACGACGGCCTGCCAGATGTTGGCCCCGCGCAGGTGGGGGCCGTCTGTCCACAAAGACATTTTATCGAAGGCGGCCGGGCCGGCTATTTCAGGGAAGGGAGGAGGCGAGGGGTTGGGAACGGCCGTGTCAACTGGCTGCTTGTCAATCACGAAATCGTCGCCCGTGTCGCAAGCCGTCATCAAACCAATTAATAAAACTAGCGATAATAACAAATGCTTCATGAAGTCCTCCAATGCGTAAACCATCAAGAAATGAGGGGTTTCTCATCAAAGTTTTATGGCTCTTTGGGAATTCGTGGGGTCATCATGGCGTGATGCGTAATGCGTGATGCGGAACCAGAGGGCCGTCACGCATCACGCATTACAGTAAATCCCACGAGATTCGAAAGACCCCGTTTGATTTGTGGTTTACTCAGGGAAAACGGGAGAGCCAATGCTTTCCTCATTCAAATTACTTTCCCGTTTTCACCTAATTACGGCCGTGCTGCGCGTTTCATACTGTAGCACAGATAATAACTTGGATTCAATCCAAATATCAGGCCGAATCGTTTGAATCATGAATGACGCGAATAATAGAATTTAGCGAATGGTTCCATGTTTGATTCGATTTGTTCGCAAATTCGCGTAATTTGTGTGAATTCCTAACTCTTTGTCTTGATTCCAGACAGATTATGAAGAAAAGGGGTTGACATGCCTGATGGGGCATGTTAGTATGCTCGCAAGATGTCAACGCAACACGATTACGCACACTACGATTTAGGTATGATTATGGCGGCGACTGTCGCTAACTGCCCGCAATGGGTACCATGTCGCGCTGCGTGTTGGGATGATGTTTTGAAGGGGTAGCAAACCCCGCTCACAATTTCATTAAGTTTTTCCAAGACGCGGCCTAAAAACCGCGTCTTTTTTGTTTTTTGAGCGATTAGCAATTAGCGATTAACAATTAGCAATTAGCAATTAGCAATTAGCCTTTAGCTAACAGCTAACAGCTAACAGCTAACAGCTAACAGCTCCCGGAGGGAATATGAACGGAACAGCAGTAACCGTATCCGGCCTGGAGAAGACGTTCCAGGTCAAACAAAAAGCGCCGGGGCTGCGGGGTAGTTGGCAGGCGGTGTGGCAGCCAACGGTGAAGGAGGTAACGGCCGTTGCCGACATCAATTTCACTCTGGAAGAAGGCGAAGTCCTGGCCTTCATCGGGCCGAACGGGGCCGGAAAGTCCACCACGATTAAGATGC
>JANTGY010000392.1 GCA_024762695.1 Anaerolineae bacterium | reverse complement strand
TTGGGCGGCGAAAGCAGCGGTGGCTTGACTATTCGCGGCCACATTTTGGGCAAAGACGGCATTTTCGCGGCGGCTTTGATTGTGGAAATGTTGGCCGTAACGGGTAAAAAAATCCCCGAACTACGTCAGCAAGTATATGAGATTACCGGCCGTCTTTACAGCATAGAATCCAATTTTCCGGCCACATCAGAGATGAAAATCATTGTTCCCCAACGATTACAAGCAAAACCAATTACCCAAATCGGCCCCTATCAAGTAAAGGATGTTTCTCATTTGGATGGGACTAAATTCTTGTTGGAAAATGACAATTGGCTGCTGCTGCGCTTTTCCGGCACGGAGCCAGTCCTCCGTATTTTTGCCGAAGCAGATACACTGGAAAAAGCGGAAGAACTGATAGCCAGGGCTAGAGAAATGGTCAGTTTGGAATAAACTGACTGAATCGCATATGTCGGGAATTGAATTTCCCGATGTACTTACAGAGCATGATGATTACCAAAACCCAAACCCGTCGCGCCCATGACGATGGCTCTTTTACTGATTATGTGACGTTTACTTTTCCGGCATCTGCGCTCAATTTTATAGATTTTGATCAGAAGGATGAGCGCGTCAAATTGCAAGATATTGCTCATTACCGTTTTGTCAAAGCGCAAGAACGGGGCGAAACCGCGCCGGTAATCGTCACGTTTGGGCTGTTGCAACCGGATCAACCGGCGGCGCAGACATTCCCCGGCCTTTCGTTTGTAGCTGAGAACGGCGAAAATTTATTAAGCGCCAATTCCTTTATAACGTACACGATGCGGGCGTTGTTCCACCGGGGGTGGATACGGTATGAAGATGGGGACTGGCAAACGGCCGTTCCCGTCTCAGAACGCGATTGGCAGCAAAAGGCAACGGCCGTCCTCAATCTGCTAACCTCTCATAACCTCATTCATCTGGAATCGAGCCGAGGCAACCAGTTGGACTTTGCTCAGGTGGAGATGGAAATAGACCAAGATTTAGTCCCCGTTGCTGGCTGCGGTTTTTTGAGCGATCTTGCCCACCGGGAACGACCGGAATTGGTTTTCAATACCGCTTACTTTTTACTGGAACACGACGACATCTTTAATCGTCATTCGGCTCTGTGCGAAGCGCACAGCTTCTGGATGGCCGATGGCATCATTCAGCGTCCGCCACTATTCCGGCGCGGCGCCATTTGGCGGCGGGCAGACGGCCGTTGGGATGTGGGTCTGTTGGGATTGGACGATTTGCGGCTGATTTTACCTAATGGGACGCGGTTGATTCATCGGGAACAGCCATACGCCCCTCCCGACATCCCCTACACTCTCAACGACGAAGGGGCATCCGATGCGACTCTTTACACACGCTACTACGGTGTGGCCGGACAAGGGCGCGTCTTGGGCAGCACGCCCGTCGAACCGGGTCGTTTTGAATTAACCGTGATTGACCGGCGTATCGTCGGCTGGAAAACGGGCGGCGGCCTGACTTTGCCGCATAACGGCATCGTCATCTCCTTTGCCCCCGACACGCTATCGCCAGAGGCGCAGCAAAAATTAACGGATGTGCTACGCCGTGATTTCTGGCTGACGTATGAATTTGCCACAGAACAATACCAAACTATCCAGCAGGGGATTCAGGCGGGGCCGATTTTGTTGCAAGATGGCCGTTCTCCTCTCACTAATAGCTATTTGGAAGATGTTGAACAATTTTGGCCCAGCCAGGCAGCGCCAGACGGCCGTTGGCAAATCGGCGTCGTCCCCACCAATTACAAAACCGACGTTGATAAAACCCGTACCGGGAGAGTGGGCGTCGGTATTGATTCAGCAGGCAACCTGATTGCGATATTGACTGCCGGAGTCAACAGCGGCATGGGCGTACCCGGCGTGGATAGCTCTGGGGCGACATTAGGAGAAATGGCTGAATTATTGCGCGAGGCAGGGGCGGTAACGGCCGTAAATCTTGACGGTGGCGGCTCGACCCAGGCCTATTTTAAGGGTGGGCAGGCCATTGTTCCCGGCGATAGGCGCGGTATTTTTCATTGCGCTTATCAGCGTATGGTCCCTTCAGTCGGCTTTGTGGAATGGGTTGTAGAGATATTATGAACGCGAAAATCGTGGTTGTAGGTAGTTTGAACATGGATTTGATTGCGCGGTCGCCGCACATCCCCGCGCCGGGCGAGACGGTGTTGGGCAGCGGATTTAGTACGGCGGCGGGCGGCAAAGGGGCTAATCAGGCAGTGGCGGCGGCGCGGTTGGGGGCGCAGGTGACGATGATTGGTTGTGTGGGTGGGGATGATTACGGCCGTCAACTACTCTCCGGCCTGCAATCCGACGGCGTAGACACCCCATTTGTGCGTGGCCGAGGATGCCCACACTGGCGTGGCTCTGATTACGGTAGATGATGCCGGAGAAAACAGCATCGTTGTCATTTCGGGAGCGAATTGGGAGCTAACAAAAGAGGATGTAGTGGCGGCAGAAACGGCCGTACATACCGCCGACATGCTGGTTTTACAGCTAGAATCCCTGCTGGAAGTCGTTGAATTTGCGGCTGAGATGGCGACGCGGCATGGCGTACCTGTTCTACTCAATCCGGCTCCAGCACGGCCGTTACCCGACTCGCTGCTGGTAAACACCACCTATCTCATCCCCAACGAAAGCGAGGCGGCGTTGTTAGCAGATTGTGCTGTGGCGGATATCGCGGGTGTGGATACGGCCGTGGCTCGTTTACGTCAGTTAGGCGTTGCCAACATCATCGTGACGATGGGCAGCCGAGGTGCATACCTGCACAGCGACGACGCATCAGAAATGGTTCCCGCTTTTCGTGTACAACCAGTGGATACGACGGCGGCGGGCGATGCGTTTGTGGCGGGATTGGCGGTGGCAGTGGGGGAGAAACGGCCGCTGCCCGATGCCGTGCGTTTTGGAACGGCCGTTGGCGCATTTTTTCTCAGGCCAAAGCCCTAGGTATCGAGTACCCCAAATTACGTAACCAAAAATCTATCACCAACCAAAATACGCTGATTTATCTGCTCATCAATCTGCGAACAATGCAACGGGTCCTGGATAAACTGGCTGAGATGGAAAAGTAGTGAGTTTCAATACGGGTTTGGCCCGCTAAATCTTGTTCTGGATTAGGGGCGTTTTGTGGTTTGAATAAGTGGGCCGCTTTCAATAGGGAGGGAGCCGTTTTCCTCTGGCATTTAACCTAATGAGACGTATGAAATTAGAACATTTGTTATGTCCACCCCTCCATAGATAATTCGGGACGAACGGCCGTTTGCCCTCCCACACTCGAGCCCAACCACCCCCTTTCTATTATAATGCCCTCATGAATGAGGCCATGTCTGGCGACTTTCCGCGAACTGGATGTGCCGAAGCGACCAAGATCGCTAACGGCACGTCCCCGCCCCCGCCTCATCAAAAAACTCAACCGGGAACTAAATGGCAAACTCACCCTCGTTTCTACCCCGGCCAAATTCAGCGTCACGGCAACCGTTCGGTGAAAAAAGAGAGTCCTGCCAG
>JANTGY010000391.1 GCA_024762695.1 Anaerolineae bacterium | reverse complement strand
ACTTGTCCTACATTTATAGAGGAGGCACAGAAATACTTAGAGAGATCGGGGAGAATAATATGGTAAAAATCACGGTTTCTTCTCCGTTCTCTCTGCGAAACTCCGTGTGGACTCTGTGCCCCTCTGTGTTCCTAAGAACACTTGAACAGTTACCTACAATCAACATAATTTCACGGCTTCATCATTGAGAAATATCCTGAGCCATTTATAATGTACAATATAGTCAGCGCCAAACAATTATTTCTGGAGGGGATTCATGAATAATAATGTGCCCAGTTGGATTGGAAAAACGCTTAACGATCGGTACAAAATTGAAGAAGAAATAGGAAAAGGGGGCATGTCCACCGTTTTCAAAGCGCTCGACCCCAACCTAAGACGGCATGTCGCCGTTAAACTCATCCATTCCCATTTATCAGAAGACCCCGAATTTATCCAACGATTCGAGCAAGAAGCGACGGCCGTCGCCCAACTACGCCACAATAACATCGTCCAGGTCTTCGATTTTAATAACCATCATGGCGTCTATTACATGGTGATGGAGTATGTGAGCGGCGAAGCGCTCAACAAAAAACTGAATGCGCTAAGCCAGGCCAGTATTCGGCTACCGCTCGCCGATACGATCCGCATTGTCGCCACCATTTGCGACGCCATTGATTACGCCCACCAACGGCGCATGATTCACCGCGACCTCAAACCGGCCAACATCATCATCAATTTGATTGGCGAGCCGATTTTGATGGATTTTGGCATTGCCAAAATTGTGGGCGGCATGGTGCATACGCAAACAGGCGCGGCCATCGGCACGGCCGATTATATGTCGCCAGAACAATGGCGCGGCGATGAAACAGACCATCGCGCCGACATTTACGCGCTGGGCATTATCCTTTACGAAATGTTAAGCGGCGCGCCGCCATTCCAGGGCGATTCTACTTACACGTTGATGACCCAGCATCTTACAGCGCCAGTCCCCGACATCCGTCAGGTCAATGCCAATACGCCTAATTCGCTCATCGCCATCATCGAAAAAGCGTTGGCCAAAGACCGGAACGACCGTTACCAAACGGCCGTTGAAATGGCCAACGCTTTACGCACAGCCGCCGTGCATGTACAAAGCCCAACCGACACCCTGGCCGCCCGTCATCTTGATCGGCTGTCGGTTCTGTGGCAAGGCGCGCGTGATTTATACGACGACCGCAGATACAGCGACTGTTTGAGTAAGTTGGATGAACTGAAGCGGGCCGACGCCGATTATAAACAAGAACAAGTCGCCAATTTACGCCATGAAGCCCAAAATCGCTTGTACGGCCGTGCCGTCAAATTCTTTCAAGCGGGCAAGTTGGCCGACAGCGCTAAATCCGTTGAAGAACTACGCCGTCACGCCCCGGAATACCCCGGCCTTGACCAACTGCTATCACAAATCAGCCAGGGCGTAGACCTGCAAAAGACGCATAATCGCTTAAAACAACTCTACGAAGATGCGGTCAAAAATTTGGACCAACACGAATACCAGGAAGCCTTGCAAAAATGGGAAACCATCCAGCAAGAACCGGGCAGTTTTGAATTCCCCGACAAATGGCAAGTTGAAAAACGGGCCAAGAAAGGATTAGCCAGCGCTTTGTACACCGAGGCCTTAGCCGCCCTGGGGCAGGGTCAGACAGCCCACGCGCTGGCGTTATGGAACGACGTACTAACGCATGATCCAACCTTCCCTGACCGGCAGCAGTTGGTCGCCCAAGCGGAAGCGGCGCAAGCTGAAAAAAACGATAAACGGGCATTGTATATGCGGCTGGCTGTGGCGGCCGTCGTGGTCATGGCGCTGGCTGTGGTTGGTTTCCTGGCGCTGCGCGATAGGGAAGGCGCGCCGACTGTTGTTGAGAATACGGCCGTTCCTACAACCATTGCGACTGATGTGCCAACGGCCGTTCCTGCAACCAACACCCCACTCGTCGTCGCGGCCCTTCCAACTGACACGCCGGCGCCCACGAATACGGCCGTGCCCACCAAAACAACCGTACCAACCCAAACCCCAACCGACGAACCTGAACCAATCGCCGCGCCTACTGAAACGCCAGAGCCAACAGCCACGCCCGATGGGCTGGCCGTCATTTTGGTAGATTCGTCGCTTTATGCCGCGCCTGATGCCGACTCCAACGAAGTTGCGATTGTAGGCGCAGATGACAAAGTGACCCCGATCGGCCGTTCAACCAACAGCAATTGGCTTTACGTGCGGAACGAAGATGGCGACGAAGGGTTCATTTTTGGCGAGCGACTGGATTGGGCAGGAGACGTGGCTGCGCTGCCGGTGAAGTATGGTACGGCCGTTGTTTCAACCCCACGCCCCACTCGAACAGAAACGCCTCTTGTATTAAACTTGTGGGGACTGCCCGACACTGTGCGCTGCGGCGGCGGCGAAACCTGGTATCAACAAATCTTCATCGAAGGGGAAGGCGGCAACGGCGTCTACACCTATTACTGGAACGATGAGCAAGTTGGCGGCCCTACAAGCGGCAGCCTTACGTTTGAACGAACCGGCGGCGCCGGCCCCATCATCGGAACCGGCAAAGTCGTATCCGGCAGCCAAACGCAAACCTTCGAATTGTTTTTGCCCAACCCGGATTGCTAATAGCAGTCACTCAACACAATCGAACGTGAAAAAAGCGGGGATGGAAGGATTAGGAGATTGAAAAATCCCTAAATCCTCCCATCCCCGCTTCGTTTCTTCGTTTCGGATGATAACCGGGTTCTAGCGCCACATGGTATAATCATTTTCTCTTTCAAATTTCACAATTGCAGGAGTCAAATGCTTATCCTCCCCCTTAATTCAAACCACGCCAACCTCGCCAACACCGGCGGCAAAGGCATGAATCTGGCCCGGTTGGCCCGCACCGGACTGCCTGTACCCGGCGGATTTCTCATCACAACTGACGCCTATCGCCGCTTTACGGCCGTCAACCAACTAGCCCCCTTCATCCAGCAAACCGTCGCCGCCATCCAGCCCGACGACCCCGCCGCGCTAACCCAAGCGTCGCAAGCCATCCGCGCCCGGTTTAGCGCGGGGAAAATGCCAGATGATTTGGCAACGGCCGTTACCACAGCCTACAAAAACCTCCCTCAGTCCTCATCCCTCAAGCCTCATCCCTCCCTACCCGTCGCCGTCCGCTCCTCGGCCACCGCCGAAGATTTGCCCGACATGTCCTTCGCTGGTCAGCAGGACACCTTTTTGAATGTGATAGGCGAGGCGGCGTTGTTAACGGCCGTCGTGGATTGCTGGAGCAGCTTATGGACGGCCCGCGCCATCGGCTACCGGGCGCGAAACGGGATTCCGCATGAAGATGTGGCGCTGGCCGTCGTCGTGCAGGCGATGATTCCCAGCGAGGCGTCCGGGGTATTGTTTACGGCCAATCCGTTGAACGGCCGTCGCGCCGAAATGGTGATTGACGCTACGCTGGGGTTAGGCGAGGCGTTGGTTTCGGGACTGGTAGAACCAGACCAATACATCGTTTCCGACAATGCCATAACGCAAAAAACG
>JANTGY010000390.1 GCA_024762695.1 Anaerolineae bacterium | reverse complement strand
CGACGCGCTGTTTGTGATGGCGCGGCTGGAAAATCACGAGAAGGGTGTGGCGGAGCCGTTGTGGAAGGCGTGAGGAAGGACGCGGAGTTACGCTGAGGGGCGGAGATACGCGGAGAAAGAGAGGAAGAGGAGAACATCATGACATTCAAATTGCCTATCATCAAACCAGTGGATGAGGCGGCAAAGACGGCAGTGCTCGAACGACAAAACAATTTAACCAAGCCGCCAGGGAGTTTGGGGCGATTGGAAGAGCTGTCTGTGCAATTGGCGGGGGCGATGGGGCGAAAACGGCCGTCTGTAGCCCGAAAAGCTGTCATCGTCATGGCTGGCGATCATGGCGTAGTGGCTGAAGGAGTCAGCGCTTACCCATCCGAAGTGACGCCGCAGATGGTGATGAACTTTTTGCATGGCGGCGCGGCCATCAACGTGTTGGCGCGGGCAGCCGGGGCGCGAGTCGTTATTGTGGATATGGGCGTGGCGGCTGCGTTGCCCGACCATCCCGGCCTGGTTAAGCGTAAAGTGGCTTACGGGACGCAAAATATGGCCGTCGGTCCGGCAATGACGCGGGCGCAAGCGGAAACGGCCGTTCAAACAGGCATCGAAATTGTGACTGCCGAAATCAAAAAAGGAGTGGATTTAATCGCTATCGGCGAAATGGGGATTGGCAACACCACCCCGTCTACCGCCATCGCGGCCGCCTTTACCGGACAGCCAGCGGCGGCGTTAACCGGACGCGGTACGGGTGTGGATGATGCAGGGTTACTCCGCAAAATCGCCGTCATCGAGCGGGCGCTGGCCGTTAATCACCCCAATCCCGCCGACGCGATGGATGTGTTAGCCAAAGTGGGTGGTTTTGAGATTGCGGGGTTGGCTGGCGTGGTTTTGGGCGCAGCGGCGCGGCGTGTGCCGGTTGTGATTGACGGCTTCATCTCGACTGCCGCTGCGTTGGTGGCCGCTGAATTGGAAACGGCCGTTAAACCATATCTCATCGCGTCGCATGAATCGGTAGAGATTGGGCATCAGGCCGTGTTGGAGCGGTTGGGGGTACGGCCGTTATTCAACCTCGATTTACGCCTGGGTGAAGGAACCGGCGCCGCTCTTGCCTTCCCCCTCATCGAAGCCGCCGCCCGCATCGTGGACGAAATGGCGACGTTTGCAGAGGCAGGCGTGGCGGGGAAAGAAGAGACTAGAGATTAGAGATTGGTGCAGTTCGATTTCTAATTTCCAATCCCCAATCATAGTCTTGGACTCCTTTTGCAGGAATCAGGTAAATACAAGACAATGGACAAAATTCTTTCATAAGGGGATACATTTAAATGTTCAGTTCTCTCATCAATAAGCGCTTCATTATGTTCGCGCTATTGTTAACGATTATTGGTGGAGCTTGCTCTAAACCGGACCCCACGCCCGTGTCTACCACGCCAACGCATACGTTAACCGCGACCATTATCCCTACCATTACCCCGACCCCAACGCCGTTTACGACGCCGACTCCCGCTCCGTTAAAACCGTCGGCGATTTTTAGCCAAATTTCCCCTTCCATTGCTTTCATCGAGACGCCACTTAGCCAAGGCAGTGGCATTCTTCTGGACGGCGGCTACATTCTGACCAATTCGCATGTGTTGTGGCCTTACGAAAAGGCGCGAATAACCTTTGCCGACGGTTCAGAATTCGAAGATGTGCCGCTGGTGGATTGGGACAGGCTAGGCGATTTGGCTGTCCTCGGCCCGATAGAGACCGAAATCGTTCCGTTATCTTTGCATGATGGTGAAGATTTGATTATTGGCAGCAACGTGTATCTGATTGGATACCCCGGCGAGGTTGAAGAAGAGCCTGTCCCTACAATCACACGCGGTCTTATTTCACGTATACGAGAATGGGAAGCGATTGATATGACCTACTTCCAAACCGATGCCGCTGTTGGCAGTGGACAAAGCGGCGGCGCGCTGGTTTCGGAATTAGGCGAGGTTATTGGCATATCCGGTTTCTCTTTTAGCGATGCTGATTTTGCTTTAGCTGCCTCTGCGATTGATGTCTTGCCGCGTGTGGAAGCCATAATTGCTGGAGAAGATGTGGATCAATTAGGCGACCGTCGGTTGGATATGGACGGATTAGCGCGTAATTCAGTTGTTATGAGCTTTAGCAGCCAGTGGGAGGAACGAACTTTTATTATTGATGCGGCAATAAACGAGGAAATAGAAATCGAACTTAGTGGTGAAAATGCCGTTGCTCAGATTATGGACTCTTATGGGCAAGTCCTCATGACCAAAGAAGGAGCGTCTAGCCGAAGTAGCGAAAAAATTTATTCTCCAGGACCTCATTTTGTAATAGTTCGCTCACAAGGCGACGGTAGTAGTCAGATAAGAATCAGTAGTAATCAAAGCCTGATTCGCACGAGGGACCCTGACGATGAAGGTACTCTGACGACAGATAGAACGTATTACGGAAATAGTGATAATCCGTCTGATTTGGATTATTTTTGGATAATGCTCAAAGAAGGGGAGATTGTCAATGTATCAGTTAGTTCAATAATGATCGATCCATTTGTCGTCATTGGGCCTATGGGCAGCAGTGGGGAACAATTAGTGACCGATGATGACAGCGGTGGCGGTGTGTTTGGTTTGGATGCGGAAATAACCTATCAGGCGTCTTATACAGGATTGCATTCAATTTTAGTGGTAGACGCCTCGTACAGTGGAGGTTATACAGGCGGCTATGTTTTGACTGTCCGGGAGCCTTATGAAGGTGCGCCCACACCGTCTGCTCCGCCGCCAACTGCAACGCCTATTGTGAGCGAGTTTGGCGAGATGTCGGTTTATGAGAGTGAATCTTACCCATTTTCAATCCAGTACCCAGCGGATTGGGATACAATGTGGGTTCCCTCTTCTGTGTTTTCTGCCGTTTGTAATCAATCTCAAACTACAATATGTTTTGCCAATCAGGATGGGGTGCTTTTGATCATCACTGAAGAAGATTTGGGCGTTTTGGGCAGAAATGTTTCGCTGGAAGAGTATGCGGAGTTAATACTTGAAGTCTTGCCAGATACGATCAAGGAGGAAAATATACTCCGAGAATCATTTGTAACAAAACAGGGAAGAGATGCCGAAACACTTACATTTTCTTTTGATTTGCCTGAGTTGCCTGAATTAGACGGAACAGTAGCTAAACGACTCGTTTTTCTCTTTGATAACGTTGGTTTTAATGCCACATTTCTGATGACAGATGAAGATTATGAAGAGATGTTGCCGATGATAGAGTATGTTTTTGAATCACTTCGGGTAGAGTAATTTTCGATTCAATGTAAGAATGATTGAGTTTTGGTTGGCTGTTAGTTTCTTGACGACGATTCCTACGCCTGCTTTCCCGTTTGTGGAGGGTGGGCGGGGACGGGCGGGGAAATGGTTCCCGCTGGTGGGGGCAATTGTGGGATTGGTTTTGGCGGGGGCGCATTGGGCGTTGTCGTTTGTGCTGCCGGAGGGCGTGCAAGCTGTCCTCATCATCGCGTTGTGGGCCTGGCTAACGGGCGGGCTGCATCTGGATGGG
>JANTGY010000389.1 GCA_024762695.1 Anaerolineae bacterium | reverse complement strand
CGCCCATTCCCGCATCTGCGATTTGTTTTTGGGAGGCATTTGATGACTGGAAATACCTACCCGATTGTGTTGGCGCACGGCATTGCCCGGTTTGATTTTTTGACTGAAGCGTTTCTCAAAAACCCCAACTTGCGCGAATGGGATCGAAAATTCGGGCAAGACCGCCTGCATTATTTCAAAGGCATTGCCCCCTTTTTACGATCGCGCGGATTTGAAACATTTCCGACAGGGGTGCGCTTTGCAGCTGATGTGAAAGAGCGGGCCAGAGACTTGCGCCGGGAACTCTTGCGCATATTGGAAATAAGCGGCCATCGCAAGGTTCATATCATCGGTCACAGCATGGGGGGGCTGGATGGGCGGTTGATGATTGTGCAGGAAGGCATGGCCGACAAAGTCGCCTCGCTGACCAGCATTGGCACGCCCCACTTGGGAACAACTTTTGCCGATTGGGGGCTGGCGCACGGCGGGCATGACATTGTGGAGCGCGTGAGCCAGGCAGTGGACATTACTGGATTTAAAAATTTGACTTTGGCGGCGATGGCAGTTTTTAATGAGCAAGCCAGAAATGCCGAGGCGGCAAATGGCGTCGTTTACCAAACTTATGCGGCGGCGCAAGCCTACAAATTGATTTTTGGCCCGCTGCAAGGCTCGTGGAAAATTATTAACGAGCGCGAAGGCGATAACGATGGTTTGGTCTCTATTCAATCGCAGCGCTGGGTAGAAGAATTGGTAAGCGATGACGGCGTGGCTAAAAAGATTCGACAGCGCGATTTCCCCGTTCCGGCCGACCATCTAAATCAAGTGGGTTGGTGGGATGTGCGCGAATTACGGCAAGAGCTTTGGCGGGAGGCGGGGTTTTGGAGGAGAAAGGAGGCGTTTGAGACGGCCGTTAAACAAGCCTATCTCCACATCGCAAAAGAGGTCGGCGAGTTAGACATTTAGGTGAAAACGGGTAGGCCATCTGAATGAGGAAACCAATGCTTCTCCCGTTTTCTCTGAGTAAACCATAACGAATGCGCGTATTTTTATCAAAATACTTTTTGTGGTTTACCTAAACTATTGCTCCCCTTCCATGCTTCTCGGATAATCTGGTTATCAATCCCATCACTTTTAAAAGGGGATATTATTACTTGCTCGTTTTGCTGCGTCATCTTCAGTGTGGCGTTATTTTACGGTACTCCGAAGACGACGTATCTTACAACGAACAGATTCTACGAGGAAATGGAGATGACCTACGACTTCGACACAGAAATTAATCGGGAAGGAACCAACAGCGTCAAATGGGAATTCATCGCTAAAGACGGTGAATTGCATTACGGCGACCATGCCGCCGCCAAATATGGCGCGGATCGGATTTTGCCAATGTGGGTGGCCGATATGGATTTTCGCTGCCCGCCAGCAGTGATAGAGGCGTTGGAACAGCGCGTTCAGCACGGGATTTTTGGCTATTCCAAGCCGACCGATTCGTATTACGAAACATTGCTGCGTTGGATTAAACGCCGTTATGGCTGGGATGTGGAGCGGGAGTGGGTTTCGTTGGCTCCCGGCGTTGTTCCGGCGCTAAATATGCTGGTACAGAGTTTGATGGAGCCAGGCGATAAGGCGTTGATCCAACGGCCGGTTTATTATCCGTTTACCAATTCGGTTTTGAATAATGGGGGCGAGCTTGTTACGAATTCGTTGGTGCATGAAAACGGCCGTTACACTATGGATTTCGATGATTTAGCCGCCAAAGCAGCCGATCCGACCGTCAAAATGGCGATTTTATGCAGCCCCCATAATCCTGTCAGCCGCGTTTGGACCAAAGACGAACTGACTCGGTTCGGCGAAATATGTTTGGAAAATGATGTTATCGTCATTTCCGATGAGATTCATTGCGACCTCATCGTCGCGGGACAAACATTTACCTCCTTCGCGGCGATTAGTGATGAATTCGCCCAAAACAGCATCATTTGCACCGCGCCCAGCAAAACCTTCAATCTGGCCGGGTTAAAGACCTCCAACATCATCATTCGAAATGAGGAGTGGCGGGCTAAATTCCGCCGCCAAATTGAACGAAACGGCCTGCACATGCCCAACGCCTTTGGCATTGTCGCTATGGAAGCGGCCTACAATCACGGCGAGGCGTGGCTGGAGGAGGCGATGGCTTATATCCAGGCCAACTTTGCTTATTTGGTGGAGTTCATGGCCGAACATTTGCCGCAGGTGAAGGTCATTCCATTGGAAGGCACTTATCTCGCCTGGTGCGATTTTAGCTATTTGGGGCTGTCGTCGGCGGCGCGTAAGGCGTTGATGATGGAGGAGGCGAAGGTTTATTTGGATGAGGGCGAGATGTTTGGCCCGGAGGGCGAAGGGTTTGAGCGCTTTAATTTGGCCTGCCCGCGCTCGATTTTGGTTGAGGCGCTGGAACGGATTAAGATGGCCGTTGGCTAAGCGGCAGGTGGCAAATGGCATATAGCGGTTAACTTGCCACCTGCCGCTTGCCACCTGTTTCAATTTGCATTGAGCAGCATGGTGAGGAAGTGGACGCGCTCCAGAATGACGGCCGTTTCCTCCGGTTCGGCGGGGCGGGGTTGGCCGGTTTCCTGGATGATGGCTGGAATAAGTTCAAGTTGACGCACGCCGTTTCTGTCTAGCCAGACATTGAGAACGGCCGTTTCCGGCGGCCCGTTGATGTCAAAGGCAAAATTACCCAGCCCGTACACAATCACGCCTGCGTTATAAAATTCCACCCCCTGCAAAATGTGGGTATGATGGCCGATGACCAGATCGGCTCCGGCGTCAATGGCGGCGTGAGCGGCAGCCATTTGCACGTCGCTCGGTTCTTCCACATATTCCCAACCGCTGTGCAGCAGAACGATGGTCAGATCGGCTTGGGGGACGACGGCCGTCACATCATCGAAAATCTGCTCCGGCTCTCCCCAGGCTAAACCGGGCGTGTTGGCGACGGCCGTCCACGTTTGAACGTCGAAATTTGTGCTGCCTTCGATAGGGACATTGACATAACCCAGGAAGGCCAGCGTCAGGCCGTTCACCTCGGCGAAATGGGGACGGTAAGCAGCTTCCGCGTTGGCCCCCGCGCCGACAGTGGCGATCTCTTGTTCATGCAGCAAATTTAGCCCTTGCAGCAGCGCTTCCGGGCCGAAATCCATCGCGTGATTATTCGCCAGCGTGATGATGTCGAAGCCGGCCAGGGCCAGCGCTTCCGCGGCAGCGGGCGGCGCCTGGAATGGGTAGCTCTTTTCTGCCGCCTGGCCGATGGTTCCCAACGCCGATTCCATGTTGCCAATGGTCAAATCGGCCGATTGCAGCAGGTGGCTGGTTTCGGCGAAGGGGAAGGCCAGGTTGCCCCGCTCCATGATAACGCCCAGGTCGCGGGCCAGCATCAGGTCGCCAACGGCCGTCAAATGCACATTTCCTTCGCGTAGCGATTTAGACAGGTGGGGGGCGAGTTCAGCGGCGGCCGTTTCAAAACCCGGTGCGGCGGTTAAAGCAAATTGGGTTTGTAAAGCGTAATCGGGATCGGTCGGATGACGGCCGTCAACCCGCAG
>JANTGY010000388.1 GCA_024762695.1 Anaerolineae bacterium | reverse complement strand
AGAGGTGAAGAGGTGAAAGGGTGAAAGGGGGAAGAGGTGTTTGTCAGCTCCTCCCATGAGAAAGATTTCTCCTAAATCTCTCTGTGAAACTCTGTGTCTTCTCTGCGAATCTCTGTGTAACATCTTTATGTCTTGTTCTTCGCGTGGGATTGAAGTATAGTGCCGGTGAAATTTGTCGGCATTTACGGAGTTTAATAAAGTGAAAATTGGGACCAACGGCATCGTCATCAACGAAACGGGAAAAGTTTTACTCATCCAGCGGGATGATTCGCGCACATTCGCGCCGCCAGGAGGCAGCATGGAGACGGGCGAACTGCCCACTGACAACATCGCCCGTGAAGTGCGTGAAGAAACAGGGCTGATTGTGCTGCCGGTTCGATTGGTGGGGGTCTATTTTTGGCCGCTGAAACCGGAAGGTTTATTAAACTTTGTCTTTCGCTGCATCCAGCGCGGCGGCGAAATTGCCACATCGGAAGAATCGCCGCAAGTGGATTATTTTTGGCCGCGCGCCTTGCCCAAACCGATGCTAAATTTGCATCAAGAACGGCTGGAACGCGGCTTGTCGCACCAGGGCGGCCCAGTTTATTGGGAGACCCAACGGCAGTCGTTGAAGCTGCGTTTGATGAGTTTGTGGCTGGGTTTAGTGGTCTATCCGCGTATGAATCGGCAGCGAAAACGGGACGGCCGTCCCGATTTTATCCCCGCGCCGCAGTGGAAGGTTACGGCCGTTACCGTCATCCGTAACGCACAAGGCCAAATCCTCTGGCTAAAGGACGGCGACGCCTGGCGCCTGCCGGGTGGGCAGAATAAATCCATCGAAGCGCCCTGGGAAACGGCCGTTCGCCATGCCCAAAAACAAACCGGCCAACCTATCAACCTAACCAACCTCTCTAGCGTTTACGTCCATCCCAACAAGCCAGTAATGACCTTCGCTTTTACCGCCGACAGCCCCGCCAATCTGCGAACAGAACAAGGCTGGTTCCATCCCGGCGAAGAGGCAGAAGGGGCGTCAGAATGGGAGAAAACGGCCGTCCGCGACGCCATCAACCCCAACGAGGAAACCATCTTCCGCTAACATCGAGCGACGGATGCCACAAAAGCGCCTGTCACTTTGCCGAAAAACTACCCACCAGCTCCGCCAATCTGATATACTATTAACACGAGTTGAATATTGCCCCCTGCACCCTCCTCTCAACATCAATTTGCACAACGCGCCATAATTTGCAAGACGACACAGCCACCAACCGCGAGGAAACAAAGGAGAATCCGATGACCGTCGCGAATGAGCATACTCAGGAAGAACGATTATTAGCCGCTCTGGCCCATGCCGCCATCATTACTGGCATGATTGCGCCTGTGGCCGGTATTTTGATTTACGTCACCCAAAAGGAAAAATCTGCTTATGCCGCCAAGCAGGGATTGCAAGCGGCCGTTTATCAGCTTATCGGCCTATTCGTAATGATTTTGGTCTGGTCGTGCTGGGGCATTTTTTACACCATTTCGCTCATCCCCCTGATGGCCAACGCCGACAAATACCAGGACGCCCCGCCGCCCATTTTCTGGGTTGGCCTCGGCTCGATGATTTGCCCTTTCATTATCATGGCCCTTTGGGGGCTTTACGGCTTGTGGGGCACGGTTCGCGCCTGGACGGGAGCCGATTTCCGGTACGCCATCATCGGGCCGATGGTGGAGAAACGGCTAAATAAACAGGACAAGACGGCCGTTTCCCCCCCCGAAAAATCTGACAACGAGACCGAATCAGACGAATGAACATCCGCCCCTCGCCCATCGCCGGTTCCTGGTACCCCGGACAGGCCAACGCGCTGACCCGCGACCTGGACCGCTACCTGAACCAAGCTGAAACGGCCGTGCCCAATGGCAAAATCTGGGGTGTCGTCGTCCCTCACGCCGGGTATCGCTATTCTGGCGCGGTAGCGGCGTACGGCTTCAACTGCTTGCGCGGCTTGCAGCCCGACCTCGTCGTCGTCGTCTCGCCGCTGCACAGCGCGCACAGGGCTGCTTTGCTAACGACCGCCCACGATGCCTACGAAACGCCTTTGGGACTGCTGCCGGTGGAGAAAACGGCCGTTTCCCAACTCAACGAAGCTTTGCACCAGCGCATCGGAACCGTCCTCACTCCCATCGCCCACGACCGCGAGCATGCTTTAGAAATCGAACTTCCCTTTTTACAGCGCATTTTGGGCCAATTTCGCCTGCTGCCCATCATGATGCGGCAGCAAAACAAACAAATGGCGCAAGGAGTCGGTCTGGCCCTGGCCGACATTTTACGCGGACGCAGCGTCCTCTTCATCGCCAGTTCCGACTTATCCCATTTTTATCCGCACCGGCAGGCCAAGAATTTAGATGACGAATTGCTGCGCCGTCTATCAGCTTTCGACCCCGACGGCGTGATAGACGCCGAGGATGAGGGCGTTGGCTATGCCTGCGGGCGCGGCGCGATTGCCGCCGTCCTATGGGCGGCGCGAGAACTGGGCGCAAACCAGGTCAGCATCCTCCGCCAGGCCACGTCTGGCGATGTAACGGGTGATTTTAGCGCGGTGGTGGGGTATGGAACGGCCGTTATTTGGGAAAGCGCACTCAACAAACAATGACGATAAGCAACCGACGCAAGTCTCAAAATTAAAGGAGATTCATCGATGGAAGAAACACACGTGCATGTAAAAGGGGACTGGATTGTTCATTCCCAGTTTGGAACTGGTCAAATCGCCGGCGTTGACGTAAAAGAAATCAGCGGCGAGAAAACCCAATACTATAAAATCAAGACGAATAACAGCACTTTTTGGGTGCCGGTAGACCAAATGGATAGTGAGATGTTACGGCCGTTATCCACCCCTGAAGAAATAGAACAAGCCATTGCTACATTACAAAAACCGCCTAAAAAGATGTCGTCAAACTATAAATTGCGGCAACTGCGGATCCAAAAAGCCCAAATTCGGAATACGCCCAAAGCCATCGCCCGGATTATCCGTGATTTGCGTGCGTTCAAACGGGATAAGGGCGCGTTAAATAGGACAGAACGCAGCGCTTTTCGCGCCTTCAAACAACAGTTAGTGGAAGAATGGGCCATCGTGACAGACACCAAAAACGAGAACGTTGCGGTGCAGCTTGATAATTTATTAGACCCAAACCAGGTATCGTCAGATGGATAAAATAGAACGGCCGTTATTGGGCACAGCAACCAGCGCCCGCAATATTGGAGATTGACGGCTGCCAGATTAAACAACCATGAGACAACTAATCGAGCCCGGTGTCGTTCAGGGTAAGTGGCAGCATCGGTTGGATGACGGCCGTTTCCAATGCGACCTCTGCCCTCGATACTGTAAACTCCGACCCGGCCAGCGCGGCTTCTGTTTTGTCCGCGAGGCAAGGGAAGAGGGGATAGCGCTAACCAGTTACGGCCGTGCCTCCGGCTTCGCCATTGACCCCATCGAGAAAAAACCCCTCAACCATTTTTACCCCGGCAGCAGCGTCCTTTCTTTTGGTACGGCCGGCTGCAACCTCGGCTGCCGCTTCTGCCAGAACTGGGACATCTCCAAAG